>CAYXKO010000074.1:0-8672 GCA_964465435.1 uncultured Saprospiraceae bacterium
GAAGCTTCAAAGGCGATCCGGTGAATCCCGGGGTCTACGTTTTTCAGGCCTCTGTGGTTTTTCGCGACGGCTACCGCCTGGTGTACCGCGGCGACATCACGGTGATCCGCTGATCCTTCCCGCTTTTTACTGAACGCATATCTTATCCGACACCACTTTAGCTGATCACCCCTATAGCATTGGTTTTATCAGATTGTCCTTTCAAGGTACAAGCTGTGATTGCGGGGTTTATACCTGGCAGGCGCAGCTCTCGCTGCGGGACGGAAGCTATCAGACGATCAAAGGGGATCTGACGGTGGTGAGATAGGGGGCGGAAACAGAAAGAGAAACAGATTGAGAAGAAAATAAGGGAAAACCCTGATATTTCAAAATAATGCTGCTGCCGGGCAGCGAAATCGGAGGAAAAGGAGTATATTTGTACAGAGGGTATCTGCCGAAGCAGTGGCCTGTGAGCTTAATAAATTTATCAATGGGTGCTCTTATATTGAACAACAATTTGGAGTGGGATGTGTCAAACACACTGAATGTGTTGCTTTGAATTAAGTGTCAGCAACAATGGAATCAATTGAGCCGGATTTTAATCCCTGGGTTTATTGTTCAACTTCAGATTGCAGTTCCTATATTTGTTCGGGCATATTACATCTGCATCGTCCAATTTCGATAGCTTATCAAAATGCCATGATGGCAGAAGCCAGAAGTATTATATTGTCACTGTTTGAAAATTCATGTGAATGTCCTGTACAGATTGGCAGGCTTGATTTTTATGTTTGTAATAATCCTAGTGTGCCTTGTAGTCCAGCTACAGCGTGTTTTAATACAAGGATGCATGTTAAGGTAGAGTATTGGTGTTGCCCAACCTGTAATTAATTGTTTTTAAGTACCCCATTCTGAGACATTTTCAAGGAATAATCATTTTCTTTTTTTTTCTGCTTCAATTACATGGCCAGAATTATTGGCAGCAAGTTGCGCAATATCCTAATTTTCAAGCCGAGGATATTGTTGCTGATACTAAAGGAAGGGTGTTTGTAAGTATTACCAAGCATAAGGATGTTGTTGGCCTTGAGTTAAACAAATTAATTGAAAAAGTGGCACTTCTGCCAAGAATTTTTCCACAATCACCATATGATTATAATTCTGTGACCGATGATAGATTTTCTTTGGAAATTGACAAGAATGGTGAACTACTAGTTTTTTCAGAATTTTACGGCGTATACAGGTATCTTAATAACAGGTTTCAATTAGATACTGGCCACTTAAATGGCAACAGAATTCAATGGTATTACTCTGATAATTTAATGATTAACCTTAAAGAGGAGTATTTTTTTCGAAATCTTACTGGAGTTTATAAATATAAGGAGCTGTACAATTTTATTGGAATGGACCCTGTGTTTCAATACGATGGTATTGTTTTTGGAGCAGCCATGTTTGACTGCGAAAATAATTATATAATGGGGTTGAGTAATCAGAGGAACTTAGAAGTATATAAAGTAAATAGCTGTGACAAGAGCAAGGAACTGGTAATCCTATCAAGCACTACCCCTGTTTCCAGGAGGCTGATCGCGACCTATGATGGTCAGATCATCCTGCCCATGCGGACAAGCCTACTTCACTACACTGATCGTGGCAAGAGTGTACAAGTTCCCGTAATTGAACCCAATCTTTCAAAGCCTATGAGAATATACTATCTTTCATGGACTGTGAATAAGGATGCACTTGTGGTTTTTACTAACAATGGTATTTATTTTTCCTATGATACTGCAAAAACCTGGGTCAGACCCCGGGAAATGAATCGAAATTTTCCAGGTGATGAATTCTTTCTCCCAAATTTGACCATCAATAGATCCGGTATTACTGATTGTGAGGTTTATGATACGACACGAGGAGTCGTTATCATTCAAAACCACTGTGGTACAAAACAAGTAATGGCTTTTAGTCCACTGTCAGCAAAATGGAGCAATTTGGATCTTGGCTTGGAATATGTATCATTGGATATTGTCGGTAAAACTAAAAATGGCAGATTATATGCCTATTCACCTGAGGAATGCCAGAACTATTATACCGAAGATGAAGGACGAACCTGGAATCCTTATGTGGTGGAGGGAAGTACATATTTTAATTTGGATTTTACAGAGAATAGCATGTTCAGATGGGTGACATCAGATAGTGTTTTGTTTAGATCAGAAGATGGGGGACATCATTGGGCAGAAGTGCTACAATATAAAGGTGACCCAATGGCCATACTTGATCCTGGAAATGGGAAATTAATAGCCTTTTTTCATTACTACTGGGGTGGCGATAAATCATACCAAATATTTATAAGTGAAGACGATGGTTTAAATTGGATTAAACAGGCCCATCTGAATTTACCAATCATCCCAAGCCAATTTGTCACTGATCGTTTGGGCGTGATTTATATCCGTGGAGCCGGAAAGGTTTATCTGTCAATTGATCTGGGCAAGAGCTGGAAGCTGGCTACCGGATATGAAAACCTGGGTTCTGTGTATAATTTGGATTTTGATGAATTCAACCGACCGCTTATCTATGCTGTAACCAATGGGACTAAAGGTATGTTCACCATGGATTCCCTGAGTCAGGTTTATCAAATCAGTGACCGGAAATTCCAATACTTCGGCCAAGGAAGAGCATTGAGCTTTGATACGAAGGAAGGAGTATTTTTTTCTGAAGATTTTGGATCAAACTGGACAAATATCACTTACAACCAGCCATTAGACCTGAACTATAGAATCCCATATTTTAGTTCTGCCTTTATGTCGGAAGATGGATATTTGTATGTGAGCCGGAAATATGAAGGTATCTACAAAACCGTTAAGCCTTTGGTTTCCACCCAAAATGCCATGCGGGAGGAAGTCAGGATATCGCCCAATCCGGTACATGATTATCTCAACATTCATTTAGGAGATGCGATCAGTGGCGGCATCCACCTTCAGATCGTCAACTTATTGGGTCAGGTGGTTTGGAAAAGTAAAATAATGGGGAATCAGACAAGCATTCAGGTGACTGCTTTGCCGGCAGGAGTTTACACACTTGGGTTTATGAAAGAGGGACAGTTATTTCATGTGGAAAAGTTTATGAAGCAGTAAATCCGCACAATGACGTCCTGCTGCCGGTCAGCGGGGTATCTAAGATGCAATAGGGTGGCGTTAAACTCTCGAATATTGAGGCTTTAATAATTTTTGTGCCGGATTTTCCCAAAGGGTAGTATAGGGGAGAAAATAAAATACATTCATCGCGATGGATGAGATCGCTCAAAGAAATTGTAAAAAACCAAAGGAGTTTGTCAGGGTATGAGTCCTCCTCCTTTATTTAAGCGGAGGCTTCACCCTATATGAAAACGGCCACAGCATCGCCTCCATCGCCACCCTGTCTGTCTACGACCGCTGGGGCAATCTCGTCTGGCAGAAACAAAATTTTGCACCCAACGACCCTGCCCTGGGCTGGGACCGCCGCTTCAAGGGACAGCCCGTTCTGCCCGGAGTCTATACCTGGCAGGCGCAGCTCTCGCTTAAGGACGGAAGCTATCAGACGATCAAAGGGGATTTGATGGAGATTATGACGATGGCGGATGACTATGACGATGGCGGATGACTATGACGATGACGATGGCGATGACGATGGCGGATGGCGATGACGGATAACGATGGCTTATGGCTTAGGCTATGGCTTAGGCAATGGCGGATGACTATGACGATGGCGATGACGATGGCGGATGGCGATGACGATGGCGATGACGATGGCTTAGGCAATGGCTTAAGCAATGGCTTATGGCGAATGACTATGATGTCCCTTTGAGGGACTTTTTGCAAAGTTAAAGGAGTGTATTAGGGTATGAGTCCTCGCCTGCAATCTCAGCGGAGCAGAACGAAACTTCCCTTGAGGTTGTAGTCTTCACCCCGGCACTGGTAGGACACGCGGTAGTAATAGGTACCGGTCGCCAAAGCGGAATTCTTAAAAGTGCCATCCCAGGTCATTTGGGGATCGGTCGTCTGAAACAGGATCCCCCCGTTGCGGTCCAGGATGGTGAAATGATTCAGTTTTTCGATGAGATAGGGATTGCTGATGCCAAATTCTTCGTTGAGGCCATCCTGATTGGGCGTAAAGGCCGTAGGAAATCGCAGGTTGCGGCATTCCACCAGGTCTTTGTCCACCACGCGGACCAGAACGGTATCGGTGTTGACGCAACCGGTGCCCGTAAACCGGGCTATATACCTCGTCTCCACCACAGGGGAGGCTTCCGGAGAAAAAGAGCTCGTGGAGCTTAAGCCTGCCGCCGGGGTCCAGCTGACGGTAGTGGTGGGACAGTTGTTGGCGGTGCGGAGGTTGAAGCGGTCTCCCAGGAAAATAATGGTATCCTGGGTCAGGATCTTGTGCTGGGGCAGGTAGAGGGAATCCACGGTGCGGGCATCCAGTCCAAAATTGGCCAGCAGGACCCGATCGATCCGGCCGGATGCAGGCAGCAATCCGGTGGATTGACAGGGAGAGCCGTTGATGCTGACCGGTACGCCGCTGTCGAGGTTGATCACGTTGGGTGCGACCTTGCGGTCCAGCAAGATCCCGTTGACATACAACCTGAAATCCAGTCCGGTTTTGGTCAGGCAAACGCTTTGCCAGCAGCTGGAGGGGTCTGATTTGGCATTGAGGAACAGATTCCGGTCAAGCCCTCTTTTGACGTTGATCAGAAATGAGGAATCCCGGGTCCGGTAGGTGATCCGCAGGGAGGTGTCCGAATTACACCCGGAGGCCTTGGAGATCAGGTCCATCTCACCGCTGAAAGGACTCAGCAAGACCGAAAAACAAATCGAATAGTCGTTTCTGAAAAAAGAATCCAGGGAAGCCGGCAGCTGGAGCCTCTGGCCGTCCAGGATGACGTCCTCGTTGTCCAGACCGCAGCTGCAATTGAGCGCGGACTGTGCCGTCATATCCGCTGCCAGGGGATTGACGGATCGCAGGGAGCAGTTTTCAAAATGGTAGGCTGCCACAAGCCTCTGGGCCTCCAGTGTCCGCTGGGCATTCAGGCAAAATAGGGTTGCTGCGAGTATGCTAATCCTTCCGATCATGACCCAAAGTTAGGGTATTGCGGGGATTTGAGGGATTCCAAAGCGCATCTGCTCCCGGCTTGTTATCTTTGCCGCGCAGAACCAAAGGACCGATGAGTATACTGGGTAAAATGCTGTCTCCGGTCAAAACTCCCGGAGTCGATGAGGCGGAAATGAGTTTTCTGGATCACTTCGATGTGCTCCGGAAGCATTTGTTTCGTTCGGCGCTGTGGATCCTGGTCTTCGGGATCTTCATCTTTACCCAAAAGACCTTTGTTTTCGATACCCTGATCCTCGGTCCCACCAAGCCGGATTTCATCACCTACCGCACCTTTTGCAGCATCGCGGATTTTCTGTGCTTCAAGCCGGCGCCCCTGGAGATCTTTACCCGCGAACTGGCCGAACAGCTGACCATCCACCTCAAGGTGAGCTTTTTTCTGGGCTTCATCTGTGCCTTTCCCATGGTACTTCGCGAGGTCTGGCTTTTTGTGAAGCCCGGACTCTATCAAAAGGAACAGAAAGCTACCCGCTGGGTGGTGGAGATCTGCTCCCTGCTGTTTCTGAGTGGCGTCTTGTTCGGGTATTTCATCATCGCGCCCTTTTCCATCAGCTTTTTGGCTTCCTACAACGTAAGTGAATTGGTCAAGAGCAGTGCCACCCTGGCGTCCATCGTGGATTCCATGACGATGTTTACCATCTCGACCGGCCTGGTCTTTGAGCTGCCCCTGGCCATCTACTTCCTGGCCAAACTGGGACTGGTAGGCCCCAAATTCCTCCGCACCTACCGCCGGCATGCCATCGTGCTCATCACCATCGTGGCCGCTGTGATCACCCCTCCGGATGTCACTTCCATGATCTTGGTGACGCTGCCCCTGGTGCTCCTGTACGAGGTCAGCATTTTGGTCGCGGCCCGGGTTTTCCCCAAAGACAGCATCACCAGCTGATTTCTGCCATCAGAGCCATCGATTATTATGAAAAGAATATCCTCCACCGCCACCTTGTTTTTTGTCGTGTTTATGCCCGTATTCTGGTTTGTGCTCTTCGGCAGCCTGGGCATCGGGCTCTTGCTTACAGACAGCGATGAGTTCAGTCTGATGAATGGAGGCCTGCTGAAAGCGGTCTACTGGAGTCTGTTTCTTGGCTTTGCCCTGCTGATCCGTTTTACCGTACTTCGATTGAAAAGGGTCGAGATGGACGGGGAATATGTGTACATCACCAATTATTTCAAGACCATACGGGTGGCCCGTTCAGAAATCACGGGACTCCGTGCCAAATACATTCCCCTGCGCCTACTGGCTCGCCTGAGCCTGTCCTATAAAAGCTATTTTGGCCGGAATATCTACTTCATCTGCGATCAGGAGCATTTTGACTGGATGAAGACCGAGCTTCAGATCCGTACGGAGGATTGAACGGTTTTCATAGTTTGGGAACCCAAGGTAAAAAATAATATTTATTTAGTTTGCTGTAAATTAGATATTTACGTATTAAGTAATCATTTAATTTAATTTTTCTTTTCGGGGAAAAGCGAAAAAATGGTTCCGTTTTGAATTTATCATCGTAATATTGCAATATAAAAATAAAACAATGGGCATTACAAAGACAGAGTCCTATTCTGAGCGGCAGATCCGCCTGGCTGGCCTGGCCAAGGCCATGGGCCATCCTGCCCGGTGGGCCATCCTGGAGCATCTGGCCAGGGTCAACTCCTGCATCTGCGGGGATCTTGTGGAAGAGCTTCCGCTTTCGCAGCCGACCGTCTCCCAGCACCTCAAGGAGCTCAAGCAGGCCGGACTGATACGCGGCTCGGTGGAGGGGAATGCCATTTGCTATTGCATCGATGCCCGCGTACTCGGGGAGTATCTGGATGAGCTGGGTCTCCTGCGGGATCGGATTTCCTCCATGGAAAATAATTGTTGTTAAAAAATGAAAACATGAAAATATCAGCATTTCAAAACGCATTGGAGCAGCTGTCTGAGCTGGCTTTTTATCTTCCGGATGGCAGCCGGATCCCGGCGCATTTTCACATCACGGAGGCGGGCCTGAATACCCGTCATTTTGTGGATTGTGGCGGGACCGAGCGCATCGAAAAGACCGTGAATTTCCAGATCTGGGTGGCGGATGACCTCAATCACCGGCTGTCCCCGCAGAAGCTGCTGGGCATCATCGGCAAGGCCGAATCGCTTTGGAAGGGCGAGGACCCTGAGCTGGAGCTGGAATACCAGTCGGAGACCATCGGGCGGTATGGCCTGGACCTGCAGGAAGGCAGGCTCCTGTTGAGAAACCTGATGACGGATTGTCTGGCCAAGGACAAATGCGGTGTGCCGGATACCAAAAGAAAAGTCAACCTGAAGGATTTGACACCGCTCGTAGCCTCTTGTACGCCCGGCAGTGGATGCTGTTAACCGATCCCGTATGAAGCTGTTTGAAAAGTATCTCACTCTGTGGGTGATCCTCTGCATCCTTTTGGGCATCGGGCTGGGCAACCTGTTGGGAGACGGCATTCGCGTGCTCAGCGACTGGCAGATCTACACGGTCAATATACCCGTGGCCATTCTGGTCTGGATGATGATATACCCGATGATGGTTCAGGTGGATTTTGGTTCGGTCAAAAGGGTCTCCCGCAATGGCAAAGGATTGTTTCTGACCGTTTTCATCAACTGGGTGGTCAAGCCCTTTACCATGGCTTTCTTCGCCTGGCTTTTTTTTGATCAGCTCTACCAGGCCTGGATCAGTCCGGAGGAAGCCGATCAATACATTGCAGGCGCCATCCTCCTGGGCGCCGCTCCCTGTACCGCCATGGTTTTTGTGTGGTCCTACCTCGTGGATGGTGACCCCAACTACACATTGGTGCAGGTATCGGTAAACGATTTGATCCTCCTGGTCGCTTTTATCCCCATTGTAAATTTATTGCTGGGTGTTACGGACCTGGTCATTCCCCACGCCGTTCTGGCCACTTCGGTGGTGGTATTCGTGCTGATCCCTCTGCTGGCGGGCTATGCCAGCAACAGGCTGTTGATCAGATTAAAAGGGGAGGCCTGGTTTCGCACAGTTTTTCTGGCTCGTCTGAGGCCGGTCTCCATCGCCGCACTGCTCACTACGCTGGTGCTGATCTTTGCCTTCCAGGGTGAAAAGATAGGATCCGGTCCGATGAATATTTTGTTGATCGCCATTCCGCTTGCGATACAGACCTATTTTATTTTTTTTATCAGCTGGCTGATCGGAAGATACCTTCGGTTGCCTCACAATATTTGTGCACCGGCTGCCATGATCGGTGCGAGCAATTTTTTTGAACTGGCTGTGGCAGTCGCCATCTCCCTGTTTGGACTGGACTCCGGAGCATCCCTGGCCACCGTGGTAGGGGTGCTCATCGAGGTGCCCGTCATGCTTTCACTGGTCAAACTGGCCAATCGCTGGAAATACTGATCCATTTTTTTAACCTTGTCCAATGAATACGACAGAAAGAAAAAAAATCCTGGTCCTGTGTACGGGCAATAGTTGCAGAAGTCAGATCGCCGAAGGCTACCTAAGGCATTTTGCGGGCGATCGGGCTGATGTCTACAGTGCAGGAGTGGAAACACACGGCCTGAATCCCCGGGCTGTGGAGACCATGGCGGAAGACGG
>CAYXKO010000075.1:0-8635 GCA_964465435.1 uncultured Saprospiraceae bacterium
ATGGTTGCCGCACCATCGTGCACTTCTCCGATTTTATGAGTCAAACCGGTATAATAAAGGATCCTCTCCGTGGTGGTAGTCTTTCCAGCATCGATGTGAGCTGCGATACCAATATTTCTTAAATATCTAAGATCTTTTGCCATTTGTCCTTACTCCTTAAACTTTGAAATGTGCGAATGCCCTGTTGGATTCCGCCATTTTGTGTGTATCTTCTTTCTTTTTTACTGCAGCTCCTTCGCCCTTCGAAGCAGCAATGATCTCTGCAGCAAGCTTATCGGACATACCCTTACCTGCGCGTGCGCGGGAATATTTGATCAGCCATTTGATCCCGATGGAAAGCTTCCGGGCAGGTCTCATCTCCATTGGAATCTGAAAAGTGGCACCACCAATTCTCTTGGGCCTGACCTCAACATGAGGCATGACGTTTGAAAGGGCTCTCTTCCAAACTTCATGAGGGTTTTCGGTAGTCTTGGTCTCAACCTGATCCATGGCACTATAAAATATGTTGTAAGCTGTGCTCTTCTTGCCCTGCCACAAAAGGTTGTTGACAAACTGAGTAACCATGGTATCTCCGAATCTCGGGTCTGGTTCCAGAATTCTTTTCTTTGGTTTATGCTTTCTCATGATCTGATCTTCTTGGTATATCCTGTTAAAACAGTAGTATCAAATTATTTCTTAGGCCTTTTGGATCCATACTTGGATCTGCTTTTCTTTCTGTTGTTTACGCCGGCGGTATCCAAAGCACCCCTGACGATCGTATAACGAACACCCGGCAAGTCCTTTACCCTTCCGCCTCTTACCAGAACAATAGAGTGCTCCTGAAGATTGTGACCTTCTCCGGGAATGTAACAGATCACCTCTGTACCATTTACCAGTCGCACTTTCGCCACTTTGCGAAGAGCGGAATTAGGCTTTTTGGGCGTAGTAGTATAAACACGGGTACACACTCCCCTCTTCTGAGGATTGGCCTGGAGCGCCCTGGATTTGCTCTTGTACTCCACGACTTCGCGCCCTTTTCTGATCAACTGGTTAATAGTAGGCATACTTTAACTCGCTCTGTTTTATTCTAAAATTCGTTAATAAATTATAAATCAATACCTTATAGACACACGTACTCCATAAGGAGACGCAAAGGTAGCACACTTTTTATACTTTACAAAGTCCAGAGAAATTTTTTCTGGTTAGTTTTGCTGATTAACAAGCTATTAAAAATATGAATGCGATCACGATCCATGAAATGACGGCGGATCACGCAGGAGCGGTTCAGGCTTTAATCCGCGAACTGGCTGACTTCGAAAAGTGTCCAAACGAGGTAAAAACCAGTGAAAACGAATTGATTGTCAATCTCCTGGATGGCGTCTTTGCCGGAAAAGTAGCCCTTTCTCCCGATCGGGAAGTAATTGGGATGGTCCTCTATTTTCCCTATTATTCCACCTGGAATGGTCGGACCCTCTACCTTGAAGATTTTTATGTTAAACCTGCCTGGAGGAATCAGGGAGTAGGCAAGCTGCTGTTTGAGGCATATCTCCAAGCCGCCAGGGATATGGGTGCCAAAATGGTCAAATGGCAGGTTTTGGATTGGAATGAGGGCGCAAAGAAATTTTACGCCCGGTATGACGCAAAGTTTTATCCCGGGTGGGAAAACAGTACCATAAGATTGAATCCATAAGGACCGAAAGTTGTATCATTAAGCCCCGATTCGCCAATCGGATTTATCCCAAACTATTCTTAATCCCACCTTATTATCAAGATCAGTGAATCAGGAAAACAGCAAAAAGGTATTTGACTACATAGTAATAGGTTCAGGTTTTGGGGGAAGCGTTAGTGCCATGCGGTTGGCAGAAAAGGGCTATTCGGTTCTGGTGATCGAAAAAGGCAAATGGTGGAAGGCTGAAGATTTCCCAAAATCTAACTGGAATCTAAAGAAATTCCTTTGGGTCCCTGCTCTCAGGTGGTTTGGAATCATGAAACTCGACTTTTTCAGGGAGGTTTTCATTCTAAGCGGCACAGGCGTAGGGGGAGGTAGTCTGGTCTACGCCAACACCCATATGGACCCCGATGAATCTTTTTGGACCAATCCAATTTGGGCAGGATTAAAGGATTGGAAATCGACCCTTCAGCCCTATTACGAAAAAGCCAGAAAAATGCTGGGGTCTACACCTTATAATAAGGAGTATCCCGAAGACCGCCTGCTTCAGCAGGTGGCGGCAGACATGGGCAGGGAAAAGACTTACAAAGCGGTGGATTCCGTAGGGATCTATACAAGCGATCGCGAAACGCCCAGGGACCCCTATTTCAGTGGTTTAGGCCCTTTAATATCTCCCTGCAAGGAATGCGCAGGATGTATGGTGGGTTGCCGATACAATGCGAAAAACACGCTCGACAAAAACTATCTGCATTTTGCACTCCATTTTGGAGCAGAAATTGTTGCGGAGACCCTGGCCACCCGCATAGAATTCAAGGATGGATTATATCTCGTACACACCCAAAGCCAGACGGGCAAGACAAGCCACAACAATAATGTCTATAAGTCAAAGGGAATAGTGTTTAGCGGAGGCGTGCTGGGCACACTTAAATTATTACTGGAACAAAAACATATTTACAGAACATTACCCCTGCTATCAGACAAGCTGGGTGAAAATATCCTCACCAACAGCGAGATGATTGCCGGAGTCGGATATGGTCATCAAAAACTGAATCACGGCATTGCAATCAGCCGGGTTTTCAAACCAGATGACAATACCTACGTGGAGTTATGCAAATATCCGGATGGAAGCGATGCCTTGATCCGTCTGGGCGTACCCGCGACCGGTCCCGGACACCCGCTCATCCGATCTCTAAAGCTGGTTTATAATCTTATCAGAAACCCCAAAAACATTTGGCGAATGGCCACAGCAGGAAACATCGCCCAAAATTCATTGATCCTTCTGATCATGCAGGCATTGCCCGGAACCATGAAAATGAAAATATCCAAAGGCATCCTTGGAAACTCTCTGAAATTCGACAAGAAAACGAGATTGCAAATACCAAGTTACATTCCCATCGGTCAGAAAGTTGCAGAAAAATATGCGCAACACTCCCAAAGCATTCCCCTCAATGCATTCAACGAAGTGATTTTTGGCATGAGCACTACCGCTCACATCATGGGAGGATGCCCGATTGGCAAATCCATAGATCATGGTGTGGTGGATTCCCATTTCAGGGTGTGGGGTTATCCGGATATGTATATACTGGATGGCTCAATCATTCCCGCCAATCTGGGAGTGAATCCATCTCTTACCATCACAGCCTTAAGTGAGTATGCCATGGATCGGATCCCTCCCAGTCCGGAAAAGAAAAACAGGGATCTCGATGAGCTCCTGGAAGAGCTTAAAACATCCGGCCATTCGCATAAAACAGATGGCGACTCCGATAATACTGAATCATAGGATTACTGAGCTAAGTACAACGAATGTCATTATTATCAATAATTAGAAAAATGAATCCCCTCATTTAATAATGTCATTGCATTCACAAAAAATGATCAATCATGACAAAAATATCTGACAAGGACCTGGAACATTTGAAATGGCTGATGACCCGGACCCAAGGTGATGAAATGGGTGAATTAATCCATTGGATCAAAAAACTAAGCAAACTCACACCGAACCCAAACACCATAGGCAAATACTACGATTACCTGATCTTTGGACTTGCCCATCCCGGAAATCCAGGCATGAAAAAGGCCATTAGCCAGGAACTGGCCCGAATCACCCAATGGCTGTTAAGAAATGCAAAAAAGCACGAAGAAACATTAAACAACAGTGGCCTGATAAACACCCACATTTACTCATATTTCTCCTATGAAACCACGAAATGGCTGATCGGACAAAAACATGAAATCAGCATCGATCAATACCCTGAAGAAGAGACTAGCCTCAACGACCTTTTGATTCATACACTACCTGCGTCCGAAAGGGATATCTGCGGCTTTGGTTTTACAAACAGGGAATTGCTCTCAAGTCTGGGAATAAAAAAAGTTAACCTGTTGCCTTTTATCATGAGTCAAATGGAAAAACTGCAAGCAAGCGATGGCATCAGGGATTACTTTTTCAACAGGCTGCAGCTAACAATCAAGCTGAACATCAGGCAATTTTCACTCACGAGAGAAGGCAACAGACTCAAAACATATAAAGATCATTATCAGAGAGATTGGTTAAAAAGAATCGATTCAATTGACCATATTAAAAATGGAAAATTCCAGGAACAAAAACTGACTGGGCAGGAAAGGAAAAATATTATGGACAGCTCCAGAATTTCACTGGTGATGCTCCAAAGGGAAACGGATCCCGTGAAGTATATGGACCCGGCCGGAATCAGGTTTTTTGAAATGGGAAGAGGAATCTCAATTGCTCTTTTCAGCATGAAGGCAGAATTTCAACTTTATCCGGAAATTTACATTGGCCACACCCTGTATAAAAACGGATTCCCGGCCGCATACGGTGGAGCCTGGATTTTTGGAAGATATGCACTCTTTGGAGTCAATATTTTTGAATGGTGCCGCGGAGGCGAATCATCGCTGATGGTGACTGAATTACTAACCTTGTATCACCATACCATGGGCGTCGAGTGTATTGAAGTGGAACCTTACCAATACGGCAAGGACAATCCGGAAGGAATTTCCTCGGGTGCCTTTTGGTTCTATTACAGGATGGGATTCCGTCCGGTCCGGAGAGATCTGGCACAACTTGCCAGGCGGGAAGAAAAAAAGATCCTTGAAAATCCAGGCTATAAGAGCAACCAGAGGACTCTGTTGAAATTTACCGAAGGGAACATCCGGATGGACCTTAAAAAAACAAAGCTCATCAAAGGTGCCAACATCAAATCGATGGTGGGCAAAATGGTACAAAAGGAGTACCAATCTGACCGGCTGAAAGCTGAAATAGAATCCATAAAATGGATGACCGGCCAGCTGAGTTTCCCATGCTCTAAAATGGATAAAACGGCTTTGACAGAAATAGCCATGATGAACAGGGCAGTCGGTTTTCCAGTAGCTCAAAACCAGGACTTGCTGAAAAAAATGCTGCAGACCCGCGGCTCTAAGCCACATCTGTACCAAAACCTAATTCTCCAATGGCTTGAAAAGGCAAAAATAAAAACATCTTAATCCCAGTCGGGCCGCAAGGTCCTTCGGAAAATTAAAACCAAGCTGCCATTTGGACCTGATAATGCATAGCAGCATTTTTTATGTCTTCCCGGGATGAGTGGAGGCCCTTGGGGTACATGATTGAGCGCCCCACGTTAATGATCAGACCTTCATTCCGATTTCGTCCAAAACGAATCGTATCATCAAGGCTTCCTCCCTGCTCTCCCACTCCGGGCACTAAAAAGAACGAATCCGGGGCAAGGCTTCTGATGCGGGACATATTATCCGATTTTGTGGCGCCTACGACAAACATCAGGTTATCTGAATAACCCGAATGACAAAATTTCCTTATTACCTCTTCGTATAATGAGCCAGAGCCCTCCAGGGGCCTCATTTCAAAATCCGCAGCTCCCGGATTGGACGTCAATGCCAGAACAACAGACCATTTATCCCTTCGCTCCAAAAAGGGCAACAAGGAATCCACTCCCATATACGGATGAAGAGTGAGCGCATCAGCCTTTAGACGGTCAAAATAGTATTCAGCATATTTTTTTGAGGTATTGCCGATATCGGCCCTTTTGGCATCTGCTATGATGAACAGCTCCTGAGGAATTTCGGAAACCAACTTCTCCAGTTGGATCCAACCTTCGGGCCCCAAGGCCTCAAAAAATGCAATGTTTATCTTGTAGGCAATGGCAAAATCAACCGTAACCTCCACCACATCGCGGCAAAAACAATAAAATGGCTCCGGCCGATCAAAGTAATGCCGGGGTATTTTATCCTGATCAGGATCCAAACCAACACAAAGAAAACTCTTCTTTTGTTGAATTAAACGGGTAAGATAAGCCTGATTCTTGGTCATACAATTGGGATCAAACATTTGGCACCACCTGTTGTGTGGGAGACATCACCAGATTTCTGAGCCTCACTTTCTGGTCCAGGCTTTTTGCAATGGATTCGTATATGACCGGATATTCTTCGCCCTGAATGGTGTCAAATACCTTTCCGGTATCGGAGCGCTCCCTGAGGTTTTCGACAATAGGGATCTGGCCCAGGAGACTTGAGTGGGTAAAGTGTGCAAGTCGCGTACCACCGTGTTTTCCAAAAATGTGGTACCTTTTGTCAGGCTGATCTTCGGGCTGGAACCAGGCCATATTTTCCACAACCCCCAGTATTGGCACTTTGATCTGATCTATGGAAAACATATTGGCAGCCTTTATGGCATCGATCACAGCCACTTCCTGAGGCGTGGTCACCATCACAACACCCGTCAGAGGTATGGTCTGCACCAGGGTAAGCTGCACATCGCCTGTGCCGGGAGGCAGATCTATGATCAGATAATCCAGCTCGGGCCAGGAGGTTTCCTGGAAAAACTGCTTGATGATCGCTGCCAGCCTGGGACCTCTTAAAACGACCGCCTGTTCGGGTTCAATGATATTGCCCAACGACATAACAGGGATGTTGTGCGTCAGGACAGGCACCAAAAGTTTCTTGCCATTCACATCCTTCACCTGTGGCCTTTGGTCTTTTATTCCAAGCATGGTAGGCAAGGAAGGTCCATACAGATCCGCATCCAGCAGACCCGTCCGAAATCCCAATCGGCTTAATGCAATTGCCAGGTTTACCGAAACCGTTGACTTCCCTACTCCGCCCTTACCGGAGCAAACCGCAATGAAATTTGAGATCTGAGGCAGTAAGGCATTGGGAGCATCCGCGTAGGCAGATTTAATCACAAAGTGCACGTGGAAATGATAGTCCGGATGCGCAGACTGCAGCACAGATTCCGTATTTTGATAGAGCTCGTCTTTACTGGGATAATTTTGTGCAGGCAGGAATAATTCAAAGGAAACATTTTTACCATCCACCTTAAGGTTCCTGACCATTTTCTGAGTCACAATATCAATGCCGGTCTGAGGATCCTTTACCTTCTTCAGACTCTCAACCAATGATTCCAAAAATGCATCCATATAAAATTTGTTAAATAATTCACAAAATTAGAGTAACTAATGCGGATTCCTGATATCAGAACATTTTTTTTTAATTTTGCCCATTCAGCATGAAAGTACTACGACTTCATACGGATGAACTGCCTCAGTTCAAACGCCCTGTTATAACAATAGGAGCGTTTGATGGTTTTCACCTGGGACATCGCGAAATCGTTAACAGAGTTTGCAATATTGCCAAAGCCCAGAATTCCGACTCTGTGCTCATAACCTTTGACCCCCACCCCAGAAAGATCCTGGATCAGGACAACTCGCCAAAATATCTTCTGAATTCAACTGAGGAAAAAATTGCACTGATGTCTGAATCCGAACTGGATTATTGGATTTTGGTGCCCTTCAGCATTGAATTCTCCCAAATGGTTGCTGAAGAATACGTTGAAAACTTTCTGATCCGATTTTTTCAGCCAGAAACCCTCGTGATTGGATTTGACCACAGGTTTGGCATGAATAGCGAGGGAGATGTCAGGCTGCTCAAGAAATTTTCAGACCAGGGAAAATTCAGGCTGGTCGAAATTTCCAGGCAAGAGATGGAGGAAGACAAGATCAGTTCGACCGCCATACGCAACCATATCCTCAACAACGATCTTCAGGCGGCATCCAAACTCCTCGGCAGACCCTACCCATTATATGGAAAGGTAGTTCGCGGCCAACAGGTGGGCAGTCAGATAGGTTATCCCACAGCCAATATCACTCCCAGCGATCCATCCAAATTGTTGCCCAATCCCGGCGTCTATGCCGCTATTTTGCACAAGGATGGCATGGAGTACAACGGACTTTTATATATCGGAAACAGGCCTACCCTGGGGGCGCAATTGAGTCAAACCATTGAAATTCACATTAAAGACTTTAATGAGAATATTTACAACCAGAATGTATTCATAGACATCATAGAATTCATCAGGCCGGACCAGAAATTTGAAGATCTTAAAGCACTTAAGGATCAGATCAGCCGGGACGATCAGGCAATCGGTTTTGCTCTGGAACGTCACCGCATCCTGAACACAGGCAAGAAAAAAAATCCTCTGGTTGCAGTCGTAATCCTCAACTACAACGGAGAGAAGTTTATCATGGATTATCTCCCGTCCGTTTTTGAAAACCTTCCCCAGAACTGTCAGTTATACCTCATAGACAACGCGTCAACGGACCAAAGCCTGCTTTTGGTCAGTCAGAAATACCCTGAGATCAAAAGAATCAAACTGGCAAAAAATTACGGTTTTGCCGAAGGGTACAACAAAGGACTGAGTCAAATCAATGCCGACTATTTTCTTTTGATCAATTCCGATATCCGGGTGGAAGGCGACTGGATCAGCCCCCTGATCCGAAGAATGCAGTCCCATCCGATGATCATGGCATGCCAGCCAAAAATCCTCTCCGCCTCCAATCCAGCCCAATTTGAGTACGCAGGAGCAGCCGGAGGAGCCATTGATTTATTGGGTTATACTTTTTCCAGGGGGCGCATGATGCACGAGGTGGAAAAAGATCTCGGACAATACAATGACGCAAGAAG
>CAYXKO010000076.1:0-8542 GCA_964465435.1 uncultured Saprospiraceae bacterium
AGCTGAAGGAGGCCTTGCTCGAACAATGATCCCGGCCCAAAGTACGGACCATAAAAAACAAAATCATGAATCAGAAACCAGACTACATCATATCAGGAGCCGGTCTCGTAGGCAGCATACTGGGCCTGCGGCTTGCACAGCGCGGATACAAGGTCAAGCTCTATGAATCCCGTCCGGATATGAGGACCACCTCCATCTCTGCCGGACGATCCATCAACCTGGCCCTTTCAGACCGGGGCATTCGCTCCCTGAAGATGGTGGGACTGGGGGATGAGCTGCTTACCCATGCCGTGCCCATGCAGGGACGCATGGTGCATTCTGTGACCGGGGAGCTGCAATTTCAACCTTACAGCGAGCGGCCCGGAGAATGCATCAACTCCATCAGCCGGCGCACGCTCAACGTCATCCTGATGGATGCATTGGAAAAAATACAGCCCGGCTCGATAGAATTCGAAACAAGACTTTCCCATTCTGATCCGGAGGCCGGCAAATTCATTATCGAAAGAAAAGATGAAAGTTCGGTCGTGGTGGAGAACATTCCGATGCTTGCCACGGACGGGGCCAACTCAGTGGCTAGAAAAAGCCTCATGAACATCAGTCCGCTGATCCGCTTCAATTACTCCCAGGTCTTCCAGAACTATGGCTACAAGGAGCTCACCATCCCTCCTGCGGAGGACGGTTCTTTCCGCATCGACAAGAATGCGCTGCACATCTGGCCTAGGGGTCACTTTATGATGATCGCACTGCCCAATCCGGATGCAACCTTCACAGCGACCCTTTTCATACCTTATGAAGGCAAGGACAGCTTTGCCAGTCTGACCAGCGAAGAATCAGTATGGGAATATTTTCAAGCCTATTTTCGGGATGCCATACCCTGCCTGCCCGATCTGAAGCGGGAATTTTTTGAAAACCCGACCGGCCACCTCTACACCGTAAAATGTCACCCCTGGTTTTATCAGGACAGGCTGCTGCTTTTGGGCGACGCCGCCCATGCGATCATTCCCTTTTACGGTCAGGGTATGAACTGCGGATTTGAGGACGTCTTCGTTTTCGATCAATTGCTGGAGCAGGGATTAAGGGGCGAACAATTGTTTGCGCGATTCACCGAACTCCGCAAGATCAATTCAGATGCGATCGCCGACCTGGCTGAAGACAATTTTGTCGAAATGAGGGACAAGGTGGGAGACCCCTTGTTCCAACGCAAGCGTCAGCTCGAAAACCGGCTGGAGAAATTTGACCCCGCCTACTTTTCCAAATATGCCCTGGTCACCTTCCGGCCTGACGTCAGCTACCACCATGCCATGACCCTGGGCAGAATGCAGGACGAGCTGCTGATGGATATTTGCAGAAAAAAGGAATCCATTTCCGAGAGCGAACTGCCCGGGATTCTGGAACAACTCCGAAAGCTGCCCAATGCCCTCCGGGTCTGAAAATTGATTCGCTTACCTCAGTTTGCCTTCAGCCAGTCGATGGCATCCTGCATCACTTCATCCATGTGCCGCGTGATTTCCGGTGGTCTTCCTTCTGAAATATATTTCACTTCGTTGAAACCATGATCGTAAGGCACGGGATGGTAAATCAGGTTTGACTTGCCGGCCAGTTCGGATTTGAGCCTGATGTAATCCAGGCCCAAAACGGATGTGTTTTCATCGGCGGTGGCACCCACCAGGTAGACGGGTATTTGTACCTTCGTCAAAATCTCAAAGGGTTCCAGCGACGCAAAGCTGCTCCATCTGAGGTAAGTGTGACCAAACCAGTGCCTGGTTGTGCTGGCTGGATCCGCCATGATGTTTTTGTACACCTTTTGCAGTGAATCAATATTTGCCTGTGCCTCCTGTTGGGAGATTTTTCCACAAATTGCATCCTGTCTGTTTTGAATGATGAAGTCAAAGAACTGGGTAAATCCATTGCCCACCATGAGCACCGCATGGGTCACCAATTTACTGCGTGCCAGCAGTGCGGCACCTGCCTGAAAGCCTTCCGAAAATCCCAGGATGGCGATTTTTTTTCGGTCCGCCCTGACCCTTTTGAGCACATCCTTAAGGACCCTTTCAGCAGCACCGACCCGCCAGGCCAGGGACAATCGCCGCGTATATTCTTCGGGCTCCTGATAATGCGGATAGCCCGTCTCAGGATCCATTCCCACGCTGTCTGCAAAAGGCACTCCCGGCTTGCTGATCAATACGACATGAAAGTCCTCGATCACTTTCTTCAGGTCAAAAGGTATGGTGCTCCCAAAGCCCTGTGACATGTACTGAAAGAGAGGATAAGGACCGGAGCCATCCAGATACAACAGGACGGGCTTCTGCCGGTCTTTGTTCTTTTTACTGTGGTAGTAATGGATCATGCCCAGTTTTTCATCCTTCAGCGAAACGGATTCAAAGCCCAGTTTTTCGGGATTGATCTGAGCCTTGACTGCCGAAGTAAGGATGAGAAACAGGAAGAGGCAGCGGTATGTGTATGGAGGTTTTGATGCGGGAGCTTTCATTTATCATTCAAATTTTCAGATAGGCCATTGCGAAGTCAGGGTCCCAACCATGTTCCCATTTTTAAATTCCGTTTTACCCAAATGCAATGAAGGGAATCAATTGATTCCCAGTTTTGTCCTGATGTCCCTGGGTATGGCATTCTTGTGGACCATGATGGACATGGTCTTGTTGCGGAAATAGGCTTTGGAGGCGTACAGGTAGCCCTCCGTGTCCTTGTTTACGGAAGTACCCCAGGAATTTTTGACGGCATAGTATTCCGTGCCTTTCTGGTCTTTTAGCAAACCCACGATGTGCATGCCATGGTCATCGGTGGTTGAAAGTTGGTCAAACCCGGCCTGTCTTTCCTCCTGAGTCACGACCTTCTCGGGATGCGGCGCTTTCCAGAGACTGTCCCGCTCGGCATCGTTCATATCTTCCCAGCTGAGGTAAGGATTCAGGGCAAGGCCATTCTTGGCAGAAAATGTTTTTTCGCTCACATCCGTGGCCCACAGCACGCTGTATCCGTTTTTGATGGCCTGATCCGCCACCGCGGTAAGTTCATCGATGGGCAGATTGTAAAATGCCCCGTTGGACCAGTTGTCGGCCATCTCCAAAATACAGGGCTGGTAAAAGGGATGGTGGTTAAATGAAGTCAGGGGAATGTAGTCATCCGGATTGATGCCCAGGGATGAGGCAAAACTCTGAGGAGTATAGGTTTTTCCCTGGTAAGTGAAACTGGCGGGTGCCGTGCCGAAATAACCATCGACAGCTCCCTTATAGGCCTGCCTCCAGTGAGGGTGCAATTTGCCATCGGGTGTCTTGACCATGGCTTCCACCATCGCCTTCAGGACAGCCTCCACCTCTCCGTGCACCGGCTTGTCCTGCCCCTCCGGAAATCCCGAGTAGGCCGATTGCGGTACCAGTCCATACCTGCGGATGATTTTAAACACGTCGTGGTTTTCAGCTCCCTGCCCAAAGGCGGCAGCCCCCTGCCGACGCACGTAATTTTCACCGCGAAGGAGATAGCCGGCACGGGCTATGTACATCTCGCTCAGGTCGTGTTCGCCCTTGCCCTGGCGGAGCAGTTCGGATTCCAAAAAGGAGTGGGTCGAATAGATCCAGCAGGTACCACTTTTGTGCTGATTGCGCACCGGGGTGCGCTCCAGCATTCTGACCGGAGTGAGCTCGTACTGGTTGATTCGGACAGGTGTATTTTGTGCGGAGATCACGACAGACAACACACCGGCATAAAAGGCGGTAAGCAGGAATTTTTTCATTTCTTTTTTTGTGCAAATCTAATACGAAAGTCTTCGTATTTAGTTAAAACTTTCAAAAATGTTTACCGACCTCTTTCCCGGTTTGGCCCAGGCGCGGTACATGCCTTCGGAGTTGAAAGGAAGGTGGATATTGCCCTGAGCATCCACGGAGATCAGACCTCCCGAACCTCCCAGGGCGGGCAGTTTCCGGTGGATGATCTCGTCTCCGGCCTCCGAGAGCGATTGTCCCGCATACTTCATCCGTGCTATGAGGTCGTAGGCCACCGAAGACCGGATAAAATATTCTCCGTCGCCTGTGCAGGACACCGCCGCAACGCCGTTTTCGGCATAGGTACCCGCCCCGATGACCGGTGCATCGCCGATCCTGCCCCATCTTTTATTCGTCATGCCCCCCGTGGAGGTGGCTGCGGCCAGATTGCCATGGCGATCCAGCGCCACACACCCCACGGTACCAAACCGGATCTCTGCATCCGGCAGGATGGCGCCCTGAGCGTTTACAGAATCCTGCCTTTCCATTTCCAGGGCTTTCTGCCAGGAGTCCCGCCGATGGTCCGTATCAAACCACTGATTGGGCACGGTGTCCAATCCCTGAAGGATACCAAAGGTCTCGGCTCCCCGGCCGGTCAGGAATACATACGGGCTGAGTTCCATGACCTTTCTGGCCAGCCTGACCGGATTTTTGATGATGCGCAAGCCTCCCACTGCTCCTGCGGACAGGGTCCTGCCTTCCATGATGCTGGCATCCAGTTCGTGAGCTCCTTCATGGGTATATACCGCACCTTTTCCGGCGTTGAACAGAGGGTTGTTCTCCAAAAACTCCACGGTGCTTTCCACTGCATCCAGTGCGCTCCCGCCTTCGGCCAGTATTTTTTCACCCAGGTCCAGGGCTTCCTCCAGCGCCGAGGTATAAGCCTTTTCCTTATCGGCGGTCATGGTTTTTTTTCCGATCGTGCCCGCACCTCCATGAATGGCGATGGCATACTCCGGCACGGTGGCTTTTTTATCGCAGGAAAAATACGATAGGAGGATCAGGATCAGACCTGTCATGCGGTTTATCTTCATGGCTATTGATCTTTTGGCATTTTCAAAAGTAGGCATTTTGCCGGCACGCTGCATACCAGGGTTTCTGAATACGGTCTAAGAGGCCTTCCTTACTGCCCTATAGGCCTGAGGACCGGAAATAATGGCTTCACCATCTTTCGTAAGTTCATCATGGTTATGGGATTTCTGCAGCGTTCATCCGCGTCCATTTCCCGGAAGATAAAATAAATAAAAAGGCCGCCCCGAATGGGACGGCCCTGTTGGTTTATTTTAAAAGGGTCCGGTATCAATTGAAAGTATAGCGGACACCCAGCTGAATTCTGTAAACGTCTGTGATGTTGGCAGATTTCTGATAGGATTCCTTGATGAGTTCACCACCGAACTGTTGCAACCTGTACAGTGGTTTTCCCTCTGCATCCGCAGGTGAGGATCCCACCACCAGCGGAGTGGTGGTCGTGAGGCGGTCGCCCACTCCCCAATCGGGATTGATCATGTTGGTAAAGTTGATGATATCCATCCTGACCTGGAAAGAATTTCTCTTGCCTCCGATTTTCAGATAGAAATCATGCGACACGCCTAAATCCAGGCGATGCACCATCGGGAGAAGCACACCTCCCCTTTTTGCGTAGGATCCTCTGTTCCTGGAAAGGTAGTCATCCTGCTCGATGAATTTTTCCCAGGCTGCCTTTTGCTGATCCACGGTAAAAGTTTTACCGGAAGCGGTGTACTCCTGGAAATTCATTTCGTTGACATCCCTGGGGATGTAGATCAGGTCGTTGGAAGTACCGCCATCGCCGTTGAGGTCACCGGAAAATGTGTAGCTGGCCACACCCTGATTGAATGCATCGTAGAACAAGGAGAAGGTGGTGGCGCCTCTGCCTTTTTCATATTGCACTTTGTAAGATAGGGCTCCAAAAAGGCGATGACCCAGGGTATTGACGGAAAATCCCAATCCGGGATCGTTGGGGTTTCCGGCATGCTGGTTGTTGTTCCAGCTACCAAATGCCACGCTTCCCGGATCTATGGTGTTCTCCGCGATCCCGTAGCTATATCCCGCCTTGAAATAAAATCCATCGTTGGCAATGCGTTCGATACTGGCTGCAAAATTATAGGACTTGCCCACGTTCTGATTCTTCAGCACCACCGCATTGTCGATCTTGCTGTGGATCTTGTTGCCGCTGGTCCAGCGCTCGCGGTTGTCGGGACCCGTAAAACGGCCGCTGGTGTCAGCCAGATTGGCGTTGATATAATAGATCCCGTTCACATCGCGGTTGTAGATCAATTCAACCGTGGCCACTAGTCCGAGTGGAAGCTTTTGGTCAATGGCCAGATTCGATCTCCATACCTGGGGAAAACGGAATCCGGGATCCGTCAGGGCGAGTTCGTACTGGGAGGCCGGCGTGCCGGATACGGAATCGGGCTTGTAGGTATCGGGATTCGGATTGAATGGTCTGGTGGTCACGTTATCCCTTCTCTCAAAACCTGTCAGAATGCCATTGTTGCCCACCTGGTTTGAGATCCACACATAAGCCGGTCTTCCGGTAAATATGCCGGTTCCTCCCCGGATCTGGGTCTTGCGCGTTCCATCCACGTCAAAATTAAATCCGAGTCTGGGAGAGAAGAGTATGTTCGGGTCCGGCAATTTGTCCGTGGAGTAACGAACAGCAGCTCCGCTCTCATCCTTGAAATTCAAGGTATCCACTTCCGGATTCTTGAGTGCGGTATTTCCAAAAAATGGAGCTTCCACCCTCAATCCTGCTGTTATGTTCAGCTTATCGTTGACAGACCAGACGTCCTGTCCATAGATGCCGCCATAAAATACTTCCAGGGGCTGAATCGGTTTTTCCTGGCCCGGAACGTTGGACCACCTCACCTGAAATCTCCTCAGAGAAACGGGAGATGTGGTCCTGTTGGGATCTGCCAGAAATCCCTCCGAATCGTTATAAAAATCATCCAGGGAGTTGTAAACATACACGCTCTGGGAACCCGGGAAGAACACGTTCTCTGACTCGTAACGCTCGGCGCTCAGACCCAGCGTGATGGTGTGGTTGTTTTTATAGATGTTGAAATTGTTTTGCAGCTGAAAGGTATTGTAACGAAGTTCGTTGTTAGGCGTAAAGGGCTCGAAGCCGAAGGTGGTATAGACAGTGCCTTCCTTCAGGATATCCACCATGGGAAAGAAACCTCCCCTGGACCTGCGGGACTCGTCCTGCGTGGTATAACCTACGATGAGGTTGTTGGACATGCTGTTGCCGATTGTCGTGTTCCATTCAGCAATGAAGGACCGGATGTTCTCGACGATCTGGTAATTGGAGTTTTGGAAGTTAAGTCCGTTGGTATTGGACCGCCTGTTGCCGAAACCCAGGGAAGAGGAGTTGGAAAGCAGCACATCGGTATCGGAATCCAAATGGTTGTAGCGAAAACTGAGCTTGCTTTTGTTGCTGATGTTGTAATCCAGCTTTACCAAAAATTTGGTTGCGCCGGTCTGGTTGTCATAACCCTGATAGGGACCTGTTTCGTAGTTGTACTTGGTCCGGAGATAATTGCTCAGACTGTCCAGGTCTGATGCGAGGACCCGGGTGACGTTGCCGCTGATGGCCTCATTGCCGCGGTTGGCGCGAAACGTGGTACCCGGCTCCGTAAGGTTTTCCTGCTCGTAGCTGGCAAAGAAAAAGAGCTTGTTCTTGACCAGGGGACCGCCCAGGGTAAAACCTGCCTGGTTGTACCGGAACTTGCCTACGCTGAGAATATTTTCTGCTGCCCGGGTGCCCACCACGTTTTCATTTCTGAACAGGTAATAGGCCGATCCCTGCAGTTCGTTGGTACCGCTCCGCGTGACCGTATTCACGCCTGCCCCGACAAAATTGCCCTGGCGCACATCGTATGGGGCGATGTTGACCTGGATTTGCTCGATGGCATCCAGGGAAATGGGAGAAACCCCGGTACGGTCACCGGGCTGTCCGGCAAGACCAAATGAGTTGTTGAAATAAGATCCGTCAATGGTGATGTTGTTGAGCCTGTCATCCGCACCGACAAAGGAATTTCCCTTGGCCTGAGGAGTCAGCCTGGTAAAGTCGCTGATCCTTCTGGAAATGGTCGGCAGCGATTCAATGCTCGACCTTTTAACCGAAGTAGCCGCACCGGTCCTGTTGGATCCCAGGATCGGATTGTTGCTTCCGGAAATAACCACCTCCTCCAGTTCTGTGGATTGCTCCTTCAGCATAAAACTGATGTCAGAGGTGACGCCCAGTGAAAGGTAGAGATCGCTGATCTGACTGGATTCATATCCAATAAAATTGGCTGAGATCCTGTAAGGTCCCCCTACCCGCATCCCGGTGATGATAAAGGAACCATTGGTCTGGCTCAAGGTAATGTACTCTGTGCCAGATGGCAGGTGAACTGCACGGACCGGCACTCCAGGCAAGGCTTGCTTGTTTTGGTCCACAACCCGGCCTCTCACCGCACTGGTGGTGATCTGGGCCTGGACCGACCATGCCTGCAGCAGGAAAAGCATCAGTGCTCCCACCAGCCGCAGATTAATTTTAAAGCTTCGTTTCATACAAAAATGTGGTTTGGTTAAGAATAGTTGATCACAAAATTATACAAGTGAATTATGAATGTCTATTAACTTATTATAAAATTTAATCATTTCCATAAACAGCTACAATAGTGATTTTTATACTTTAAAAAAATATAAAATAAATCACACCTGTCCAAAATAATTTATGTAATTTAACTTTCCCACTTTTTGTCGCG
>CAYXKO010000077.1:0-8538 GCA_964465435.1 uncultured Saprospiraceae bacterium
ATATCAGCTCCGCCATCAGCCAGGTGTGTGGCAAAACTATGCCACAGGACATAAAGACTTTTCTTTTTTAGGGTTGTGTGCATGGCCAGTTTACTTCCCACAATCCAATGTATTAGCCTGGGATACATGGCTTTACCGGATTCTGTCAAAAATAGGTATTGGGACATATCACAGTCAAATTGTGATCTCATTAACAAATAACGATCCAAGCTAAGGATTATTTCATCCCCGAGAGGAATAAATCTTTCCTTATTGCCTTTTCCCAAAACTTTGAGTGTTTTCCGGCGATGATCAATATCTGCTAATTTCAGCTGAATTAGCTCAGATCGTCTAATACCTGTTTCATATAACAACCTGAGGATCAAATAATTTCTGAAATGACTAAAATCCTCCGGATAGTCCTCGCAGTGATTTAAACGCTCCAGACTGGTTTGCTGAATCACTTCGGGCAGCCTCTTGCTCACTTTGGGTGTAACCACCTTTATCAAGGGATTAACTTTAATTAAACCCCTAATTTTCAATAATTTAAAAAATATCTGGAGACTTGCAAGCTTTCTTCTTACACTGCGATTTGCAATGCCTGCTTCCTGTAAGGAAACCACCCAGGATCGTACATCAAAATGGGTCAAACCAACTGGATCCCGTTCAAAACCAACGTAATATAAAAACTGCTTTAAATCAGTCAAATAGGACTGAACAGTATGCGGTGAATACCTTTTCTGATTGGCAAGGTAATCTTCAAAACAAAAGACATAATCAAAGCCCATATGCAGGGCTAAGATATGACTTTTATACTATTATATATAATATAAAATTATAATTCGTGCTGCTTGATATAGGCCTCTCTGAATTGGGCCTTCAGAATCTCTGAGCGGCGAAGAACAGAAGACTTGACAAAATGCTTGCGCCTGCGAAGTTCCTTAATGGTACCTGCCTGTTCAAACTTTTTCTTGTACTTCTTAAGAGCCCTGTCGATTGATTCTGATTCTCTTACGTCGATAATGAGCATAAAACATATAAAATTAGGGTGCAAAAGTAAGAATTTTCACAAAACCAGAAGAGATTTTTTTGAAAATTATACCAATAGGATTGTTAATGGTTAGCTGGCTGAAATTCAACAAAATATTGAAGCTTACCGATCTGCATTCCCTTAGCATATTGAAACTTAGAAATAACCTTTAATCCAGGGGTAAATAAAGAAAGGGGCCCGAAAGCCCCTCTCAAATCAACCAGTTATGTTGAAATATTAAAATTTATCCCAAAAAAGCTTGGTTTCTACCTTATCTCCTCCGATGGCAGAAGAGGCCTTATTATAATTATCTGTATTCAGGTTTTGTTCCTGCACAGGATAGGTATACCTGTTCGGGTAGCCTGAAACCGCATCAGAAGGAACTTGAAGCTGAGGAAAATCCAGTCTTCTTATTTCAGTCCAGGATTCAAATCCCCGGTTATACAAAGCAATCCATTTCTGTGTACCGATCTTTTGCTTCCAGTTGCCGGCTGCCGAGTTATAAGCCACCTTGCTGTCGGCCAGGTAGGCATCGGCATTTGCTGTTGATCCGCCCCAATAGCTGATGGATGCCCTGATGGCATTGTTATAATGTTCTTCAGCTGTTCCTCCAACTGAGAAACCTCTTTCAACCGCCTCAGCCTTAAGAAACTCAACTTCACTGTAATCCATGAGCAAAGCTTCAAAGGAAGGGTTGGTTACCGTTTCTGATGGCTTGGAATAGGTTGCGTAGTTATTGTTGGAACCATAAATGCCCCCTGTATATCCTCCTTGAGCATCCTTTGTAAAAAACAAGGGGATTCTTGGATCAGCCAATCCAGCCATCACATCGACCAGGGTGTTGGCAGCCACAAAATCCTTTCTTCCAGACTGGACCAGATCTACCCAAATCGGATTTGTATTGGGTGGAGAAGAAAGATAGTGAAAAGCAACATTTTCATCATTGGAGGCAATTGCCTTGGAAGCAGAAGCTTCAACAATGGTCTTAGCCTTCGATGCATCCACATCGGCAAGCTCCATACCCATCCTGAGTTTGAGGCTATTTCCAAAAATCACCCAATGGTCCATGTGCCCGCCCAACAAAATGTCATTGGATCCAAAACCTGCCTCCCCCGTATTGATGGCAGAAAGCGCAGCATCCAGCCTGGTCAGCAAATCAGCATAAACGCCGGATGCATCATCATAAGCAGGATAAACCTTGTCGGGATTCAAAGCCTCCTTATAGGGAATATTTCCGAAGGTCTTTACCAGGGTTGAATAAGCATATACCATCAGGATTTCGGCGCAGGCATTCTGATTCTTTTTGGTTGCCTCCGATACCACCGCAGGATTCTGACCAGGGATTAGTTTCTGAGATTCATCCAGGGCTTTCAGTACATCCAGATAAATAATGTTCCAAATGTTCTGCGGGATGTTTCGGGTGGCAAGATCGTAATTTGACTCGTCAATATAGGTGGTCTGAGTCCATTGCTGTGCCAGCAATCTGAAAATATTCAGGTTTTGATTTGAATTGGTCATGGCATCAGCCAACTGGCGCTCAGCTCCTGCAAACAATGATCCCGGAGTTACAGCGGATGGATTTTTTGAATCTGTATTATATTCATCAAATTTATCCGTACAAGCGCCTATAAATGCAATCAGTGTAAAATAAAATATAAACTTTTTCATGATGTGTCAGATTTTAGAATTTAAGATTAAGGTTAGCTCCAACAACTTTCACGTTGGGGTACGCTCCAACCTGATAGCCTTGTACGTTTCCGGAACTTAATCCGTCCTCAGGGTCTGCATAGGGAAGATTTTTATGAATGATCCATAAGTTTCTTCCGTACACGCTTAAGCTTACTCCTTTTACAAATTTTTTAGCACCAAGCCATTTGGACGGAAAATCATAAGTTAAATTGATCTCCCTTAATTTTATAAAGCTGCCATCGTAAATGAAACCGGCTGCAGGATTTCTCCTGTAACCATAAAGTCCAAAATTCACGGCACTAACCCGGATGTCATTTGGGGTACCATCTTCTTTTACGCCATCCAAAATAATTCCGCCCCCTTCTGAAATTGGCGCCCTGACTTCCTTGCCAAGATCATTCAATTCAGCTGTTTCCGGATATAACCCGGTAGCAAGGCCATAATAAAGATCCAGGGAGAACAAGTCACCACCTTTTCTTACATCGATCAAAAAGCTCAAATTGAAATTTTTGTATCTGAATGTGTTGTTCAGACCTCCCGTCCAGTCGGGATTGATGTTGCCGATGATTTCATTTGAAGTCGAAGAGATCTTGTACAGGCCGTTTGCTCCCACTACCCTCTGACCATCCTTGTAAACATAATTGGAACCCCGAATGGTACCATAAGCTTCATTCAGGGCAGCATTGATGGTTACCCCACCCTGGAATGCAGGTACCAATTGCAGGTTATTGATTCCACCCAAATCAAGCACTTTGTTGCGGTTGCGGGCCCAGTTGAGATCAATCCTCCAGTCAAAATCACGGGTATGCACAGGCCTGAGCCACAATTGGAGTTCCACTCCCCTGTTTTCAACATTACCGGCATTGATGAACTTGGATGAATATCCGGTAGCCCTGGATACCGCCACAGGAATGATTTGGTCGATCGTATTCATTTTGTAGTAAGTCACATCAAAACCCACAAAATCTCTGAACAACCGCATTTCCAAACCTAATTCCAAACTTTTTGTGCGCTCTGGCTTTAAATCACCGTTGTTCTTGGTGACAGGCAAGGAAGTCAGGGACACTCCGTCGTAAGAGGTGGATGGAATGGTCCTGTCAGTAATTGTGTTTACGCCCAGATTATACACATCTTTTACGCTGAGCGGAGGAGCCGTGTTGCTGACCTCGGCGTAGTTCGCCCTGATTTTACCATGAGTTATGTAATTCTGTTCTCCCAAAAATTTGGTCCATATAATTCCCAAACTCGCGGCCGGATAAAAATATGAATTGTTTGCCTTGGGCAAAGAAGAGGCCTGGTCTCTCCTAAGAGACAAATCCAGGACCGCCCATTGATCATACACAAATCCGGTTTGTGCAAATATGCCATTTACCTGGAGCTGTCTCAATGACTCCGTGGGAGCCAGGAGCGGGTTAATGCTGTTGGCAAGGGAATATAAGCCCGGTGTGGCAAGGCCGCCATTTGTTTTCTGCCTGATGCTGTATATGTCCTGGCGTCTGACGTTGCTGCCTATTAAGGAAGAAAAACTCAACTTATCCGTCAGCTTAATTTGATCCGTAAAGGCCAAAAGATCAAAATTGTATTCCTGATAATTCCTGTCGAATCTTTGGTATTCGCTTACATCAATACTTCCTACTGCGATCCTTTCTTCCTGATATTCGCTGTAACGATCAAGCGAGATCTGACCCTTTAGGTTTAACCAGCTGAGGGGCTTGTATTGAAGGCCGGCATGCCCGAAATACCTTCCCCGGTTGTCGTTCTGATAGTTTTCATGGCGCGTCCAATAAGGATTATCCCAATAAATAGGATTTAAGTCAGATGGATCAGCCCAGTTCCAGGTGACATTTTTACCTGTCCGGTCGTAGGCCGCCTGTTGGTCCTTCAAATCCACATTGGTCTGCCACCATTGCCTGAAATTGGTCATCAGATTTTTTGAATCATATCCGGTACCATATCGGCCCAAGCCGGAAATATTGCTGTAATTAATGGACGCAAAAGTCTTAAGCTTGGAGGTCAGGTCGATGGCACCTCCAAAATTGATGATGTCTTTGGTGATTTTACTGTTGGGCATTATGCCGCGGTCATCAATTCTGTTGTAGCCCAATTTAAAATATCCGTTTCCAAAATTTTTGTCCAATGCAATGCCATGGTTGCTGCTTACAGCAGTCTCAAAAATAGCCCCGGGTCCATTGGCAGCAGCGACCCACGGACGTGCCTTTTTATAATTGGGGGACGATGGATCAAAGGCATCCCACTGATAAACCAATAAATTTGGATCAAATCTGGCTCCATGGGAAGCATCCTCACTCGTTGGCACAACCAGGTCTCCTTTACCATCGCCATCAACATCCCGAAACAAGAAGAAAGAGCCATGGGTAGTATCTTCGTAATACTGGCCATAACCTGCACCATATTTATTTTGGTAGCTTGCAAAGGTTGATTTATCGTAGTTCCCAACAGACACGCCTGTATTCACAGTAATGCCAATGGCTTTTGTGGCACTACCCTTTTTGGTTGTAATCATGACGACCCCATTGGCAGCTCGAGAGCCATATAAAGCCGATGCGGCAGCTCCTTTTAGCACGGTCACTGATTCTATGTCATCTGCGTTCAGGTCAGCGGCAGCATTACCGTAATCATAGCCCAATCTTCCCCGAATCTGATTGACTGTGTTGTTATTGGTGTTATCCACCGGCACCCCATCCACGACAAAGAGGGCCTGGTTGTCACCTGTTAACGATCGAGCCCCTCTCAAAACAATATTCGTCGATCCGCCCAGGTTGTTGTTTCTCTTGATATTCAATCCCGCAACCTTACCCGCGAGCGAGTTCACGACATTTCCATCCCGGGTGGTGGTAAGGTCGTCTCCATCCACTTTTTGGGCTGAATAGGCCACCTCATTTTTATACTTCTTGATACCCATGGCTGTAACGACTGTCTCATCCAGCTGAATACCCTCTTCCAAAACAACATCGACCTGGTTACTTACCCCCAGGGCGATTTCCTGGCTGACATAACCGGTATAGCTAAATACCAAAACGTTTGAGCCATCAGGAATTGAAAGCATGAATGCTCCGTTTGCATCCGTGATGGTCCCTGTGGCCGTACCTTTTACAACGACATTGGCCCCAATTACAGGACTTCCTCCGGACTCCGTAACGGTTCCTTTAATGATCCTCTGGCAATAAGTGCTTGCCAGAAAGCTCATGAACAATAAGATAAATGAAATTAACTTCCTCATAAAGAATGGTTTAAATTAGATCAAAATAATTTAATATAAATTTTATTTATAGTATCCATAAATCATTTTTATTAAAGACGCCACAATCTAAAACTTTTCTGATTTCTTTAACAAAATTTTAATATTTATTTATCACTATTTAAAAACATCCTTAAAAAACTCTTCATCGAACAAAAATGAAAACAACCAAAATTTTGATTATCAATTAAATAAAAACAATAAGTAAGAATCAAACGAGTCAAAAAAAAAGGCCCCTGATTAGATCAGGAGCCTTTAATCTTTAAATAATTAAAGTATGATTATTTGTCCCACCAAACCCTTGCCTGCACATTGGGCTTTTGAGCAGGAGCATTTGGATTAAGGTCAATTTCTGACTGGGGATAAAACAGGGAGCGAGCGGGCTGAGTGCCAATTGCGTTTAACGGCAAGGGCAAATCAGGATATCCAGTTCTTCTGTAATCGGTCCAGGGCTCGAGTACAACCCCATAATTGGCAACGAACTTCTCCTCAATGATTTTCTTCAGTTTTTCATCCTCCGTGCCACTTAAAGTTCCATTAGCTGCAACGTAAGCATCTGCTGCTGCTGTTGAAACTCCGGCTGCTGCCAAGGAAGCCCTGATGCCTGCCTGATAGAACGCTTCCGCATCGCCAGGAACTCCATACAAGGCTGCTTCAGCGCGTATGAAGTTATATTCTGCAAAGTTGAGCATTCTGATCGGCGCACTACCTGTATAGGTATAGCTATTGGCTGCAAGCGCTCCGTTGGCAGCTATATTGTCCGCTGCTTTGGTTGTGTCTCCCCTCAGGTAAGTATGCATTCTGGAATAAGCCACAGATGGGGCATCTCCTCCGGCTGCTCCTTTGAAAGTCGCATTCGCAGCATCATAGGTAAAGGGGAATGGCGTGAAATAACTGAACCTTCTTGGATCGTTTTTCCCGTTCATCATATCAACCAAGGTCTTATTGGGGAAAAACTGATTCTGGCGATCCAGCTCAAACTGGTGAATTGAATTTTGAGCCCTCGGAGAATTTACGAAAGCCATAGCGAAATTGTCCGCATTGGAAGCCATAACCGGTGCATTGGCATTGACCATTTCAGAGATTTTGGTCACCATGAAATTGCGATCCGCTTTGCTGTAATGCAGATAACACCTCATTTTTAAGGTATTTGCAAACTTCTCCCATTTATCCCTGGATGAGGAAAATGCTCCACTGTAAATAGTAGAGTTCGCCCCGGGAGATTTTACAGAACTTGGATTCTTGATATTGACTATACCATCATCCAGAAGTTTCAAAATTCCAGCGTAAATATCCTCGCCCTTGTCAAACTTCGGAGCAGTGTTTGCAGTAAACTTCAAAGCTTCAGAAAAAGGAGCTTCTCCCCAGGTATCTGCGATCAGCTGAAATACATATGCCTTGCAAATTTGAGCGACCCCGGTATAGTGAGGACTGTTTTCAGCCTGTCCTTTTTGAATCACCAGTTCGAGATCAGACAAAACGGTTGCATACATGTAATTCCAGAGGTTGTTCACATCCGAACCCTGAATATTATAGCGCTCATATTCCTGAGGTTGGGTGGTAGCTCCCTGACCCTGTCCTGAAAACTGCTGCGCAATCAGGGAGGCGAACCTGTGAAGATCACTTCCGCCCATAAAACCTATTGAAACCGTGGCATTGGTCCAGATTTGTTCTATTGGTGCATTTCCGATTGAATTTGGATCTGAGTTGATATCCAGGAAATCATTGCACGAAGTAGAAAAAAACAAACTCAGTGCGAGAAATAAAAATATTTTTAAACTTTTCATATTATTCTTTTTTTCTGTTGATCACTTCTGATTAAAATGTTGCATTCAAATTGACACCAATTGTCCTCATCGATGGCAGGGCGTTGAATTCAAGACCTTGGGCATTGTTGATACCCAGAGCGTTTTGCTCGGGATCGAGATGTGGATAATCAGGAGCATACAGGAAAAGGTTTCTTCCAAACACACCCAAAGTTACACCGGATATGCCTGCACCCTTAAACATGGAGGACGGGAAAGTATAACTCAAAGAGGCTTCCCTGATGCGGAACCAGGACGTACCATGGATAAATCCTTCTGCTGCAATATGCTTTCCGGAATTACCCCAATACTGCTCAGCAGTCACAAAAACACTGGTGTCAGTTCCATTCAATTTGCCATTGGGCAATACCCCCTCATAAAGCCAGTTCCTGGCAACAGTGCCATCTGCGTTAAAGCGGTCTTTCTCTGCAGTTTCAGCACCCACCCCGTTGCGCTGGATATCTGCCAGGTTTCTGGAGTATTGATCTCCACCAACCTTGATATCCAACAGTACGCTTAAATTCCAACCCTTGTAGTTGAACTCATTGTTGATACCCAAAAGGTATCTGGGATTGGGATTTCCAATTTTTACGACATTGGTGGTGGGCTGAGGAAGTCCGTTGGCATTCAGCAGGAGCCTTCCGAGAGAATCCCTTCTGTAAGCACTTCCATAAAGCTGGCCATATTCATCGCCAGCCACGAGACGGGTATTGGGTGTCACAAATCCTCCGAGGAAAATGTTACTCACACCCGGAGCCAGTTCATCCACCACTGAC
>CAYXKO010000078.1:0-8470 GCA_964465435.1 uncultured Saprospiraceae bacterium
CTGCAGCGTCTGGCGCAGGTCGCCCACCAGGGCAACATCCGCTTTCACATTTTTGTTAACTTCGGAGGGGTCAATTTCGAGGTGAATCTTTTTCGCATGCGGCGCGTAGGTCTTCAGGCTGCCGGTCACCCGGGACTATTCGGCACACAACACATCCGTCTTTTACATCGAATGCGAGAACGGCGAATATGCCGATTTTTTCTGGAACGGACTCCGCCAATCCGGCGTGCAGGCATCCTTTCACTATCCCTGTCTGCACCAAAGCCCGTTCATGAAAAACCAGGCGAAGTCCTCTTGTCCCCATGCGGAATCCTGGGAAAGAAAATTGCTGCGCCTACCGATCCACACCCATATGACCGAATCGGACGTGCTGTTTGTATGCGAGCGGATGGAGGCATTGATCCAGAAAATTTAAAGGCAATCCGATTAAATCACTTGCTCAATAGCAAAATAAAATAAGTTCAGTTTTCTGTTATTACCTGATACATTCCCAGAATGCTGATTTGGATACCCATTTCTGCGATCCCATATGCATCCCCTGGCAAAGATCGATATGCTAAAATTTTCCAATCTACGGAGACAGCAAAATTTTTAGTTTAGAAAAAATGCACAGAAAGAATGGAAAAATCGTTATTTTTACATAGAGTAATTGCTCAAAAACAATATTGGCATGATGAAATACACTCTTTTCTGTCTTTTACTTTTCGGTTTGACTTACCCGCATAGTGCCCAAGTGGGGTTAAAAAAATACGGCACTCATTTCTTACAGGAAATTATTAGAACCTCCGGCGGAGGATATTATGCTCTGGGTACACGAAATGACACTTTTACCGTATTGATCAAACTGGATTCCGGAATGAATCCAATTTGGGAGAAACAGTTCACCGGACCTAAAGGCCAAAGAAGTATTGGGTACAAAATCTATGAAAATACTGACCACTCGGTTTTCATTCTTGGTACCATCTACAATTCGAACCACTACAATGATTTGAACTCTTGGTTGCTTAAACTCAATTCTGATGGCGAAATATTATGGAATAAAACATACAACAATTGTTTTGACATCTATGCATTATGTCCGGACCCGGCCGGTGGCTATTTCCTTGGTGGAAGCAGTAATCTGAGAGGCATCACTATTGACGGAGTGGTTATGAAAATCGACAATAGCGGTAACTTTATCTCAAAGTTCAATTTTCAGTACAATCAAAGAAATATTGTCAAATATTTGGAAATACTTCCGAATGGGTCACTCTTGATCGGGGGAATGGCATCTGGCAACAGCTCACAGAATAATGGTATTTTCTTTATCAGTAGAAAATCAGATGGAAGCGAAAATTACAGGACGGGTTATCCTGCAGATTTCTACTCTACATTTATAAATAACCCCAATTACCATTTTCCCTTGAGTACCGTTAAAAGTAATAATGGAAATATAAAGATGGTAATAACGACCGGAAACTACCAGTTTACCCAAATGATTGAATTTAACTCAACCACCGGACAGTTTACACCCCAATACAAATATGGAGATCAAGGCGACAGAGTAAATTCCACTGGTATGATGACAACCAAAAAAGGTGACTACCTTATTTACGGCTATAATACCATAAATACAAACAACTCAGTAATCCGCATCCCGTTTGCCTTACTTGTCACGCAAGAAGGCAAAGTGATCTGGAGAAAAAAATATGAGATGATTGACTCTTCATCGGTTTTTATATGTGCCACAGCGTCTGACCAGGAGAACATAATTTTTGCAGGATTCAATCAATCACCCACCTCTTTTCTGTATAAGATTCAGGGTGATGGATACGCACATTCCAATCGAATATATGGAAAAGTTTATTACGATTTGAACTCCAATTGCACAATAGATACTGCTGATTATGGAATCGAAAATGTAATTTTAAAAAATCTGAGTGATCCTAATAATTATGCAGTCAGCGGATCGGGAGGGCACTTTGAATTGCGCCCGGAATCTCAGGAAATTCAGATAAAAGGATTCACTCCAAACGAATTTCAGGAATTCTGCGAAGCAGAAAAAAAAGTATCACTTGATTCAATCACCGGTCAGGCAACAACGGATTTTCTACTCAAACCGATTGATGACTGCCCACATCTTGACGTCCAAATCCTGCAACCAGACCTTGTCAGATGCAAAAATTCACGGTTCCTGATCACAATCACAAACCTGGGCGGAGCAGTATCAGATCCCGACGAGCTTGTCATCCAATACGATAAAGATTTTACATGGGTATCCGGATCCCCGGGAGGCGATCATGCAGGTAACACGGTAAAATATAACATAACTTCCCTCAAGCCATTTGAAAAAATAAACATCGAACTGGATTTGTTCCTCGACTGCGAGGTCATTTTGGGAGCTTCTCATCTGCTCACAGCCAAACTATCAGTAAGTTCTTGTGAAAACATTTGGAAAGGTCCTGATCTAATCCTGAAAACTATATGTAAGGATCAGTATGTCCAAACAGAAATTACCAACATTGGGGGAGATATGGCTGAACCAGCCCTCTACAAAGTCTATCTGAACCAATTTCAATGGGATGAGGGAGAATTTACATTATCCTCCGGTCAATCCATCAGGCTAAATTACCCATGCTTTGGAAAAAGTTATTTTATGGAGATTGAGGATCCATTTGAAATCCTTAAACCAGGTGTTTATTTGTCGGAATTCAAAGAAGGCTGCGGAAGTAATGCCATCGGACTTTACAACCTGGGGTACGACCATGCCTTCTCAAAATGGGATCCGAATCGAAGCCAATCCAAAGTCCTTGCCGGAAACACAAGTAATTCCCTTGATAAAATACAGGAATCCATAACCGGTTTGGGTCATGATCATGTCATTTCCAGACCTGAGTGGATCGAATACACTTTAAGAATAAAAAACAAACTCAATGAAGTGGTTAACCGCGCCGAAATAAGTTTAACATTTCCGGACAACCTGGATGTCTCGAGCTACCAGATACTGGGGTGTAACGGTACCCCCGTTTATGAAATTCCTGACAGAAATCATGTAAACATTAACATTTCAAATTTATCACTGACCCCAGCCAAAGAGGAAGCAGGGAATTCATTATACCTGAAATTCAGGATTAAACCAGTGGACCCGTCTCCTTCAGACTCAACTGAAGAAGTTTTTTCCTCCGTCACAGGATCTGTTTTTCTTCAGGACTCAGGACCATATCCGATACTCAAGGCATATCATACTATCAAGGAAAATCCAACCAAAATGGCTTCTGAGCAAGATGTGTATTCCCGGCAAGTCAATATCCTTGGAGGCAGGCACCATACATTCGGAAGAGATATATGCGAAACTCATGATGGCTCCTTTTATTTATTTTTGAGTACTAGTTCCTTTAAAGCTAATACCTATCATGAACCCTACATCATTAAATTAAACCATGAGCTGAAATACGAATGGGGAATAACACTTAACTTAAATTCGGGAAACTATTACTTTTCATCCATCGCTCCGGCCTCTGACGGAGCTTGTATTCTGGCTGGAACATTCCTGCCCTATAATTCCAACAACACAATCGAGAACTATTCAGTGGGTATAGTAAAACTAGACAAAGCCGGAAATCCGGAATTCGAGATAAACTTTAAACCAGGTACTAATGAACAGTCAGGATATGCGAATCAAATAATCCAATCCTCAGATGGAAGTTACCTTGTGACTGGCGTATGCTTTCCACGGAGTAATTCAGCCGATCATTTTCTGGCCAAGATTGACCTCAAAGGAAACATCCTTTGGAAGAAAATTTACGAAGTGGAAAATCTTGCTATATCTACATTAGACATTCACGAACAAAACAATGGAGACATTATCGTAACTGGCTCTGACTACGGTCGTGAGCTTCTGGCTGCCTGCAAAACGGACAAGGATGGCAACAGGATCTGGATAAAAACCATATCACCCCAATTGGGCCATGATACCTACAGACCCAGGTCGGTCATTAATGCCAACGGTGACATAGTATTTATATCCACAGCACAATGGAGCGATCCTGTTACCGATGAATCCTTCATCACTCCCCATTTTATCCTTATGGATAACAATGGAAAATACATTAGTGAAAAAACTCCTGTCATCGGAGACTTCTCATATTCATGGGCAGAACACATTACTGCGGATCAGTCAGGAAACTACCTACTATTTGGAGAAATAAAAACAGATAGTCTTGACTTCAGATCTAAAGCGATGATTGCTAAATTCGATAAGGATTTGAATACTTTGTGGTATAATGAATACGGAACAGGCAGGCATGAAACCTTCCATTTCGGTTTAATAGATTCAGATGGCAGAATTCATGCAATTGGCAACAATCAGGCTGTGTTCCCTGATCAAAATTTACAGGCACTTTATCTGATCACTGACGAAAATGGAAAAGAAATCACTCAAATATCAAAGCCAAAGTATCAACCTGGAGTTCATGTGTCCCCGATCCCGGCAAAGGACTTCTTACAGGTAATCTTACCAGAAAACATTTCGCCTGATAAGCTCAGTTGGTCAATTTTTGATCTAAACGGTCACCCATTGCTTAATGGAAATTTTGACCATGGTAAAACAATACCGGTCAGTACACTTTCAAGCGGAATGTATCTTTTGAAATTCAATCATCCCGAACTGAAAAACCAAAAAGTACTTGTTCAAAGGTAAATTCCAGGATATGAAAAAAAATATTATTTCAGTATTGATTCAATTCATCCTTATAATTCCGGGATATGCACAAGATATCTGGACACCCACTCAAGGTCCCTGGGGTCTTGAATTGTCTGATTTCCTGATTAGTTCAAACGACTTATGGGTAGCATCAGCCACATCAGACGGGATCTATTTTTCGCAAGACAAAGGTACAACCTGGTCAAAAAGGTCAAGGGGGCTATATAAATCAAATTCATATGCATCTGATCTTGCCAGTGCCCCTGATGGAACCATCTATGCGCTTATAGAAGACGAACTATATTTTATGAATCCCATGACCAGTGAATGGGAAAAAACAATTTTCAAATTTCCAAATTCAGTCGTGCAAGTAGGGGCAAATGGATATGTATGCGTATTGAGCCAGTTATTAGGTACTCGAATATATGTCTCGAAAGACCGCGCTGAAAGTTTTCAATTAGTTTATCAAAACAATATGAATTTAGTTTATAATCTTTCCTTCAATGGGAATGATAATAACTTCTTTGTCACATCGGAATCCTCAGATTACTATCTCTTCAGATTTGCCGACAATGGGTCGGAGATAAAACCCCTTAGAAAGAGTGATCCGGGGTTTAATAACTTATTGTGGCATCCGTCCGGCAAACTATTGATATTCGAGTTCACAGGAGATATGTATCGATTGGATCGCGATGGAAAACAGGAAAAATATAACAAAAATTTACCCATCTACTACCACCAAGTTTTTATTAAGCCTGACGGAAGTATGCTTGCCTTGGGCAGGTACCAGGATTATGTTTCCTTGGATCTCGGAAACAAGTGGATTGCTCAAAGCACCAAATATTATGAAGGCGGCTTTGATTCACAATTATTTTTTGCGAAAGATCATCCTACAGTTTCTTTTAAAAAATACTGCAACGTCAAAAGCCTCCAAAGCACAACGGATAATGGCACTTCCTGGTTTGAACATGATCCCTCGTTTAAAAACCTGAGCTACTCAGGCCTGATAAGCAATGATGCGACCAATACCATCATTACAAAAAATTGCAATGGCAATGAAATTCAATACACACAAGATGAGGGCAGTAGTTGGAAAAAAATAAAACTGCCGGAAACGACCAATTACACGCTACATGCAAATCAATTCGGAAGACTATTCCTCAGCGCGTTGAGTTCGGTCTTATTTAGCGATGATTTAGGCATTAACTGGGAAAAATTAGAAATTTCCCAACGTTCTGATTTAAGAAAATTGATCAGCGATAGAGGTAAAACATTACTCGTATGGGGAATTGAAAATGACTTTATAAGCATTGATGGAGGCCAAACCTGGAATCCCATCAATGAATCCCCCGGTTTTTCCAATGAGCATATCATAACGCATCCAGATGGTTATCTTTACTGTTATACTAAGATCCCCTCAAACAATGAGATATACGTATCCGGAGATCATGGGATAAACTGGGAGAAAATATACACCCCCTTTGATTTTTTCTATACAATGATGATACTTAAAGATAGCACAATGCTGGTGTCTGCCAAACATGCTACCACCGGCAGTTGGGGACTATTTTCTTCAAAAGATAAATTAAATACCTTCTCCAAAATTTCAAACTTTAATCCCGTAAACATAATTGAGGACAATTCAGGGAATTTATATGGATATAATTATAATTCAGCTTGTTTTATTTCCAAAGACAAGGGGAAAACCTGGACTGCCTTTAGTTCAGGGCTCCCAGTACCGGAACGCAATAATAATAATATCTTCATTGAAGGACTCGCCATTGACGCAAATCAAAATCTGTTCATTGCATTAAAAAACAACATAGTGTACAAGACAGCAAATCCGGTAAGTTCAGTTAAAAATTACCAATCAGATCCGGATTTCCACCTCCTGAATAACATATCAGACCAAACAATTGTATTGGGTACAAATTCTGAAAAAAGTGAAATTAATACCTATATGATCTCAGATCAACTGGGAAGAATTTTGATGACCGACCATAATCCGCTTTTATCCGGAAGTCATCTGAAATTGGACATACATCATTTAAAACCTGGAATGTATTACTTAATAGTCAATGAAAAATCGGGTAATTCCTCTATCCATAAATTTATAAAAATATGATTTTCCAAACCAACAAAAAAATTTGAGCAAAATCATTAAAGGGAATTATGGTTTGGTATCAGTCTGTTCTAAAATCTGACTTTCCTATAAAACTCCTTAACAAGCCAGGAATATACACTCAATATTTTAACTAAGTGATATTTCCAAACCATTCCTTCGAACTTAAAACAAACTGATAAGCCTGTTTATTTTTTAGTCTTCATGTATTTTCATCATCAATCTATCCTTCTCCTCGGCATATACCTGCTTGCCTGCGCCCCGCCTCGGCCCGTCTCCAGGCAGGAAAACAAAAACCAGATCCACCACGTGCTTTGCGGCCAGGTGGGCACTCATCAGGCCACACTGGCGATTCAGACCTTAGGACAGGAAGAGTTGCGCGTACGCGTGGCGGAGGCCACAAGCGACAAAACGGTTTTCGAGAAAAAAGTAAAAACCGCAGCATCTAACGACTTCCTGGTCAAAATGCCGGTGGACAAATTGCGGCCCGGTCAAAGATATAATTACCGGATTTCAGGCACTGCGGAAAACAATACCGTCAGCGGACAGTTCCAAACCTTCCCCGGCAAACCTGCATCCTACAAAATCGTTTTCGGAAGTTGCCAGGAGACCGGGTCTGAAAGTACGATCTTCGATAACATACGTCAGGAGGAACCACTGGTCTTTCTGCAAATCGGCGACCTGCACTACGAAAACATAGACCGGAATTGCCAGCCACGATTTGACAGCGCCTATCACCGCATTTTCTCCTCCAAGCGACAAGCCCAATTGTACCAGAACACGCCTCTGGTCTATTTGTGGGACGATCACGACTTTGGTCCTAATAATTCCGGTGCGGACAATCCCTGTCGCAGCGTGGCGATCCTTCAATACAAAAAACATTTTCCACACTATCCCTTCGCCCTGGATGGAGTCAACGGACCGATCAGCCAGAGTTTTGAGATCGGCAGGGTGCGCTATGTCCTGTCCGATCTGAGATCACAGAAAACAAAACCCAAATATTCCGGCTGCGAACGCATCCAGATTGGCAGCAACTTCGGCACGGAGGCTCATCTAAACTGGTTTTTCAATGAGCTTCTGGAAGCCAAAAGAAAAGGACAGGTCGTGGCCTTGATCAGCAGCTATCCCTGGATCAATGCACCCGGAGGTCCGGACTACAAGTGCGACGAAGACGACGATTGGGGCGGCTATCCGGAAGAAAGGACCCGCATCGCCGATTTCATCAAAAAAAACAAGATCTCCATTTTCATCCTAAGCGGCGACGCCCACATGGTGGCCATGGATGATGGCAGCCACAGCGATTACGCCACCGGAGGCGGGGCACCCATCCGCGTTTTTCATGCGGGAGCAATCGATCGCCCGGGCTCCTTGAAGGGAGGCCCTTACTCGCATGGCTACAGCCGGGAACAGGGACAATACGGCGTGATCGAAGTAAAGGATGAGGGCGGCAAGGAGATTTGCCTTTCATGGTATGCTAAGAACAAAACAGGCGGCAGGGTGAAAAATCAGGAGGGCAGCGAAATCAGGATGGACTTTTGCCTGCGGTTGGAGAATTGATGCAGTTTAGAAAATGAATTTCCAACACACCTGTCCTTAATAAATTAAAATTTTAAATATGGTATTTGATTTACAAGTATTTACAATCTTAAAAAGCAATATTAAAAATT
>CAYXKO010000079.1:0-8344 GCA_964465435.1 uncultured Saprospiraceae bacterium
GGCAGGGATGAAAAGACTCATTTCACTAGCACTTATACCAATCAATTCATTCCCAGTCCTGATAACAAATGGATTGCCTTTACGGAATTATATAAGGTGTATGTTGCTGCCATGCCTTCATCCGGAAAACCCATCGTTTTATCCAAAGAGATAAAGTCCATCCCTGTTGCCCAGGTGACAGATCAGGCTGGAATCAGTCTGCACTGGTCTCAGGATAGCAAAAAAATATTCTGGACAACCGGCAATCAATATTATTCTGAGGAACTAAGCGACAGATTTGCCTTTTTACGATCTCAGACAGACAGTCTGCCTCCATTTAATACCAATTTCATATCCATCGATCTAAAGATAAAATCGTTCAGCCCCTCAGGCAGTATGGCATTTACAAATGCCAAACTGATTACCATGGATTCCGATCGGATTATCGAAAAGGGATATTTGGTAATCGAAAATAACAGGATCCGGGATTTGGGCTCCATGGCAGACTTTCCGAAACTAAGCTTCAGGCCGGATACCGTCATAGACCTTAATGGCAAGATAATCATGCCTGGCCTGGTGGATGTTCATGCCCATCTTGGCGCTTTCCGTTTTGGTCTGAGTCCCAAAAAGCATTGGCAGTACTGGGCCAACCTGGCATATGGTGTCACCACCACCCACGACCCCTCCTCCAACAGCGAGATGACGTTCTCTCAATCCGAAATGGTAAAAACGGGTAGAATGCTGGGACCCAGGATCTTTTCTACAGGCACTATCCTTTATGGAGCAGACGGCGATTTTAAGGCGACCATTGAAAATGAAGATGATGCCCGTTTCGCCCTGGCCCGAACAAAAGCATGGGGTGCATTTTCAGTTAAATCATACAATCAACCCCGAAGGGATCAAAGGCAAATGGTCATAAAAGCAGCCAAAGAGCTGAACATGCTTGTAGTCCCTGAAGGCGGATCTTTCTTTTATCACAATATGACCCAGGTGGCTGACGGCCACACCGGCGTGGAACATAATATCCCGGTAGCCCCGATCTATAAGGATGTGATCGATTTTTGGAAATTCTCAGGTTCGGCCAACACACCGACATTGATCGTTAATTATGGATCGGTTAACGGTGAATACTACTGGTATCAAAAGACTGATGTATGGAAAAAGGAAAGGTTGTTGAAATTTACCCCAAGGCACATCATTGACTCAAGATCGCGCCACAGAACCATGATTCCTGAAGAGGAATATGAAAACGGACATATTTTGACAGCCAGTAGCTGTAAAGCTTTGCAGGACAATGGAGTCAATATAAACCTGGGGTCGCACGGTCAGATCCAGGGAATCGGAGCTCACTGGGAGTTGTGGATGTTTGTCCAGGGCGGAATGACTCCCCTGCAAGCCTTAAAATGCGCAACCATCAATGGAGCAAAGTATATAGGAATGGATGCCGAAATTGGCAGTCTTTCAAAAGGCAAGTTGGCAGACCTGATTGTACTCACTGAGGATCCACTGAAAGATATTCGGCATTCCGAAAGCATACAGTATACCATGATCAATGGCCGGCTCTTCAACAGCAGCGACATGAGCCAAATTTATCCCAACCCATCCTCTGCGCCTCAATTTTACTGGCAAAAACCCGGTGCAGTATTTCCTTATGATATTAACGGTTTCTCATCCTTTTCAGCAAAATGCAGCTGTCAGGGACATGTTGGATCAATGGAGTGAACAATCATTTGGGAATAAATCCACTTGCAAACCCCAGGAACAGATCTCATTTATGAACCCGGAAGGTTTCTGAGAATTTCTGCTACCTTCCTTGTCCGGATTCTCGCGCCCTTTGCATTGGATTTTGCCCTCTTGCACCCTGATTTCTTCTGTTGAAAGTCCTTGATTTTGTTTTAAACAGTTCAAAACGGGTAGGCTCGGAGGTTTTATTCCAGCTGTTATTACTCAGATCAATATCAGCCGTCTCTAGGTAAGGGTCCAGAACGATGGATTGCACCGGTTTTGATTTGAGGAAAGCTTTTGAAAAAGACTTTTCATTCTTTCTCCAAACGTAAGCATGAATTCTTTCAATCTCAGAAGTGCCATCCTCGTAATTCCATTGCAGTATGACCGGCATAACGCATCCCCCTTTGTTGGAAAAAGAAATCTGATATAATCTGGAATTAGCATAGGGCGCAAAGCTGCTGTCAGAAACCAATTCCGGAAGTTCCCTGGAGGGAGCGGGTTCTGGATTAGAAACCTGGGCAGGGGTGTTATTTTTTTCCGGCTCAGGTTTATAGTAGTAATAAAAGTCTCTCAGAGAAGTATCCTGATCGACTAAAAATTGAATACCTGAAGACCTGTTCCTGATTTTTGTGATGGGCACAAAGTCTTTGGGCACTTCATAATTAGATCCCTGCATTTCCGAGTTTCTGGGATTCCTTCCTCCTGAAGAGGCCATTTTTACCGTATCCGGGACCATTCTGTTATTGGTAAATGAGTAAACCATTACAGAGTCAATTGAAATATCTACAGGATCAATGTCATAAAACCAAGCCCTCCAAAACCAATCCAGGTCCACAGAAGATGCATCCTCCATGGTCCTGAAGAAATCCGCAGGTGTCGGATGTTTAAATTTCCATCTTTCGGCATAGGTCTTAAAGGCATGATCAAAGAGCTCCCTTCCCATAATGGTCTCCCGCAAAATATTGAGTGCGGTGGCCGTCTTATGGTAGGCGTTTGAGCCAAAATGAATCAGATTCTCGCTGTTGGTCATGATGGGTTCCAGTTCATCTTTCGGCAGACTCATGTAATCCACAATTTTATGCGCAGGCCCTCTGGCGGAGGGGTAATTATTGTCAAATTCCTCCTGGGCGAGATATTGTACAAAACTGTTGAGCCCTTCATCCATCCAGGTCCATTGCCTTTCATCACTATTGATGATCATCGGAAAAAAATTGTGACCTACTTCATGGATGATCACTCCGATCATGCCATATTTGGTCCCTTCTGAGTAAGATCCATCTTTCTCGGTCCTTCCAAAATTGAAGCAGATCATCGGATATTCCATCCCATTGGATGCTTCAACACTAATGGCAACCGGATAAGGATAGTCTATGGTATACTTCGAATAGGTCCTGATGGTGTGAGCCACGACTTTTGTTGAGAATTTTCTATAAAGGCCATAAGCCTCCTTGGGATAGTAACTCATGCACATGATTCTTTTGCCATTCAAAAGAATGCCCATGGCATCCCAGATAAATTTCCTGGAACTCCCGAAAGCAAAATCGCGGACATTGCTTGCCTTGTAGTGCCAGATTTTCCTGTCGGACAAGCGACTGGATTCAGCCTTGCGGGCTTCGTCGAGTAAGACTATTTCCACGGGTTCTGAAGAGATCCTGGCTTGTTTAAACCTTTTATACTGTTCAGGACTCAGGACTTCATTGTAATTTTGACATTCGCCCGTTGAACCGACAATGTGGTCAGCCGGAACATTGATTTTAACATCAAAATCTCCAAAAGTGAGTGCAAATTCTGCCCGGCCGGTAAATTGCTTGTTTTGCCAACCCTGAAAGTCTGAATAAACGCACATCCTGGGATACCATTGTGCTATGGTAAACAATGCATTACCGTCTTCAGGAAACATTTCATATCCCCCTCTCCCACCTACAGTTAATCTGTTTGGAATCTTATAAGACCACTTGATGAAAAACTTGTATTTTTTTCCTGCTGCAAGGGGTTTTGGCAAGTCTACCCTCATCATGGTCTGATGTATCTTATGCTTTAAATTTTTGCCTTTGCTGTCACTGACTTGATAGATCCTGACACCATGCCCTGCAAGCCTTTTTTCCGGGTTCATCCCTTCCAAGGTCTGCTCAAAGAAGGGAGGCGCATATTTGCTGCCATCAAAAAAATTACTTTCCGCCTCAGGTGAATGCTGGTTCTCATCCAACTGCAACCAAAGGTAATCCAGGGGTTCAGGAGATTTGTTATGGAATGTAACCCACTCCTCTCCCTTGATCTCAAGATTTTCTTCATCCAGGTAAACATTGATATCATAGTCAGCCCTCATCTGCCAATATTGAAATCCGGGAGCGCCGGCGGCATTGCGAAATCCGTTTGGATCTGGCAATATGGAGCCAAGTTGCTCAAACTTATTGCCATGATTGGACTTGGGATTATTTTGGATGTTTTGTGCCCACAATGGAAGGGCGCCCAGAAAAACAATAAGAACAATACAGCTTCTGATAAACATTTGGGTCGCTTTACTTTGTTTACAAAATTATATATTTTGTACGACACTCTTCGTAGTTTGAAAACTTTATTAATTTAGCATATGAATTATTTGTGGATTTTCTCATTTTTATATGTATTACACCCTCATTTTGTGAGTGTTACGAAAATTAACTACAATGATGAAAAGGAAAGCCTGGAAGTGACAAACAGGATATTTACCGATGACCTAGAGAGGGCTTTATCCTACCAGGAGTCCGGCAAAATTGATCTTTTGAATGACTCACTGTATGATACAAACACGCGGTTAATTCAAAAATATTTATCGAAGCACTTCATACTTCACCACAATGATCTGAAGTTGAATTTAAATGTACTGGGTTTTGAAAAGGATGAGGAAGCAGTCATAATTTTTTCGGAAGCAGATTGCATAAAACCCGGACATGTACAGGTTTACCTGGATCTTTTGACAGAGATCATTTCTACTCAGGTGAACATAGTACATTTCAAGGTTGGGAAGCAAACAAAAAGCACCCAGCTGTCCAAATCAAAAAAAGAAACGAGCTGGTCATTTGATTAATCATCAAAATGGCTGGAAGCCAATGAAATTCCCATTCACTTAACATCAATGACTGCGATCCAATAGCTTAATTACAATCAGGATATTAATTTCTTCAGTTCTATTAGCTTCATCATGCACTCAATGGGAGAAAGGGTTTGCAGATCCATTTTCTTCAATGCATCAAGCACCAACTGATCTTCCTTATCCTTCGGTTCAATCAAAGTCAGGGTTTGTTGTACCAAAGGCTCTGGACCAGTTTGATCCTTACCGGTTGTGCGCTTTGATTCCAGTTCCGACAAAATCAATTCAGCTCTATTGACTACCTGTTCCGGCATGCCCGCCATTTTCGCCACATGAATTCCAAATGAATGCTCACTTCCTCCCTCGACAAGCTTCCTTAAAAAGATCACCTTTTTATTGATTTCCTGAGTTGCCACGTGGAAATTTTTGATCCCGGAATAATGAGTTGCCAATTCGTTTAATTCATGGTAATGGGTGGCAAACAGGGTTTTGGGCTTATAATGGGATTGATTTAAATATTCAGCTATTGACCAGGCAATTGAAATTCCATCATAAGTGGAAGTGCCCCTTCCTATTTCATCCAGCAGGATCAGGGATCTTTCTGAAAGATTGTTTAGTATGGAGGCAGTCTCATTCATTTCCACCATAAACGTACTTTCCCCGGATGAAATATTATCCGATGCCCCTACCCTGGTGAAAACCCGGTCGAGATAGCCAATGGATGCCGAGTCTGCAGGTACAAAGCTGCCAACCTGGGCCATGATGCAGATCATGGCAGTTTGCCTCAATATTGCCGATTTACCGGACATGTTGGGCCCGGTAATGATCAGGATCTGCTGCGAGGTATTGTCCAGATAAATATCATTTGGAATGTATGGTTCGCCCGCGTCCATTTGACGCTCTATGACGGGATGCCGTCCTCCCCTGATATCGATGACCGCATGGTCAGACACATCAGGTCTGGTATAATTGAATTTATCGGCAGCCTTGGCAAAGCTAAGCAGGCAATCCAGTTCTCCCAATGCCAAAGCATTTTGCTGAAGTTCCAAAACATATTCCTGAACGTCATCAACAAGCCTGTTAAAGAGTTCTTCTTCCAGCATCAGGATACGCTCCTCCGCCCCAAGAATTTTAGACTCCAGCTTTTTGAGATCGTCCGTAACATATCTTTCTCCTGTTGACATGGTCTGTTTTCGGACCCAATGGTCTGGAACCAGGCCTTGGTTTTTATATTTATTGGTCACCTCCAGGAAATATCCAAACACAGAATTGTAGCCAATCTTGAGGTTTGAAATACCGGTATTCAGGGCTTCCTGTTTCTGTATATCAACGAGAAGGTCCTTGCTGTTGCGGTGAATGAATCTCAGTTCATCCAACTCGCTGTTGTAACCATCCTTTATGATCCCACCTTTATTAATGGAAGCAGGTGCATCATCCAGCAGTATATTATCCAACAACTGCACCAGGGAAAAGCACGGATCCAGTCTTTCATTCAAAATATTCAAAAGATCCGAGCCGGTTATAGAGCCCAGGTATTTCTCAATTTGGGAAATATTTTTGAGCGAGCTATTGACTGCCCGAAGCTCCCGCGGGTTAATTCTGCGCAATGGAATCTTGGCCACCAATCTTTCGAGATCGCCAACACCTTTAAGAACAGATCTAATCTCCTGGGAGCCATCAGAATCAGACAGCAGGGCCTGAACTGCATCCAGCCTGTCCTGAATCCGTGAAAGAACCACCAATGGCATGGATATCCACTTTCTGATCAAGCGGGACCCCATGGGTGTCATGCTGTGATCCAGAATATCGAGAAGAGTCTTTCCTTCCGGATGGATGGTATCCACAAGTTCCAGATTCCTCATCGTAAACCGATCCATCCACATAAAATCGTCGTCCTTCAGACGGGAGAGTTTGGACAGATGCCTGGGGTTTTTATTTTCCGTGGATTCAAGGTAATAAAGAATGGCACCGGCGGCAATCTGACCTGCCTCCATGCCATCTACGCCAAATCCTTTCAATGTTGCTGTACCAAAATGATTGATCAATTTCCGGTATGCAAACTCAGAAGTAAATATCCAATCCTCCAGAGGATAGGTGTAAGTAGCATCTACAAACAATTCTTCCAGGGCAGCACGATAAGATTTGGGTAACAGGACCTCGGAAGGTGAAAAATTCTGGATCAGCTTGTTTACATACTCCCAACTGCCTTGGGCAAGATAATATTCTCCGGTGGAAATGTCCGCAAAAGAAATGCCGAATAAATCCTGATCCACCCTAGAAACTGCAGCCAGGAAATTATTCTTTTTATGGTCCAGGATTTTGGTATCCAAGGTGACTCCGGGAGTTATCACATCAGTTATTCCTCTGTTGACCAGTTTTTTACCTTTTGAGGGCTTTTCGAGCTGTTCACAAATGGCTACCCTTAGGCCCGCCTTAATTAGCTTGGGCAGATACGCGTCCAGGGCATGATAAGGGAATCCGGCCAATTCAATATCAGATCCTCCATTGTTCCGTTTCGTAAGCACTATGCCTAAGATAGAGGCGGTTTTCTCAGCATCAGATCCAAAAGTCTCATAAAAGTCACCTACCCTGTATAAAAGCAAGGCATCGGGATGTTTTGCCTTCATGGCATAATACTGCTCCATAAGCGGGGTGACCGCCTTGACATCGAACAATAAATTTTGCTGTGTCACATTACTCAGATTGATAATTCAATACCACAAACATATTGTATATAATTTTAATTTTATAAAATTCCTATATGGATGCATCAATTTGATTTTTAACTTTGGTTTATAAAAGAAATGATCATGTCAGGACCTGTTGCATTTAAATCATTATCAGACTCTGAATTCGAAGAACTTATATTAGCCATACCAAAAGTTGCGATCCTAATTGCCGGAGCTGACGGAAACATTGACCTGAAGGAAAAGGCCTGGGCTGAAAAAATTGTAAAGATCAGGTCCTTTTCTTATACCCATGAATTAAAGCCCATTTACGTAAATCTGACACCCAGATTTGGCCCCTTGCTGGACCAACTGATCTCCGAATACCCATCGGACGCCACAAAACGAAACACATTGATAAGCAAGGAATTATCAAAATTAAATCCGATCCTGGCCAAACTTAAATTATATCTGGCGTCCCAATATTATGACACCTTACTGGACTTTGCCGAGGAGGTTGCAAAAGCTTCAGGAGGATTCCTGAGAATGATGGCCATCAGCAAAGAAGAAAATGCCTGGATTGGACTTCCCATGCTTGACCCTATTTTTTACGATGAGTTTTTTGAAGAGGAGTAGTGTTTGAGATGCATATAAAATTTGATCCTTTCTCTGCTCAATAACCCTGCGGGCTCGTTATTGAAAATTTGTTAATCTTTATCCAACACTGTTAATATTTTACTATATCTCATTTTTAAAAAAGTTTTGCCTAGGCAAAGCAAACCAAAGCTACTTTTGTACGTTTTGTTACGGTCAATTAATTGAAACAAAAATCCTTATGAAGCTTTTTTCCTCTTCCCTGCTGCTTATTGCAGCAATGTTTATTTTGGCATCATGTGGCCCC
>CAYXKO010000080.1:0-8337 GCA_964465435.1 uncultured Saprospiraceae bacterium
ACTAAAACAATGTTTTATCCACGTAAAAGTGTCATCTTATCAACTTCAATTGTACCTGACAATTTAAAGTATACTACTAGCATAGCTAAAGCAATAGCAGATTCGGCCGCAGCTATAGTTAGAATAAAAACTGAAAAAACTTCTCCTGCAATGTCTCCAAATAAATGGGCACTAATTAAAAAAGAATAGCTTAGACCTGCTAACATCAACTCTAATGACATCAACAGCGTGATTCGCACCATTCAGGCTGCACTTCAGGCTCTTACCCATTATGGCCGCGCCCGCTCCGTTGAATTGCTGGTTTTGATTGACCGGCGTTTTAACAGGGCATTGCCAATCCAGTCTCAGTATGTTGGTCTTAAAGTCGATGCTTTGGATAAGGCATATGTGAAGGTGGAACTCGAGGAAGAGGGAATGGAGGACAGGGTTTTGTTTTTTGATGTTGAAACTGAAGATTGATATGCAAGATCAAAGCCTATCCACAAGACATCTTCTTGGAGTCAAAGACCTGAGTGTCGAGGATATTGAATTGATTCTCAGAACTGCAGAGCAATTCAAAGAAGTTTTAAACCGGCCTATTAAAAAAGTACCATCACTCCGGGACATTACCATCGCCAACATGTTTTTTGAGAACTCTACCAGGACTAAGCTGTCTTTTGAACTGGCCGAGAAACGCTTGTCTGCCGATATCATTAATTTTAGTTCTTCAGGTTCATCCGTAAGCAAGGGAGAAACACTCCTGGACACCGTCCAGAATATCCTTGCCATGAAGGTGGATATGATAGTAATTCGTCATGCTGCGGTGGGGGCGGCTGCCTTTATTGCATCCAGAGTGAATGCTCAGGTGATCAACGCAGGGGATGGGACACACGAGCATCCTACCCAGGCATTGCTGGACGCCTTCTCAATTCGCGAGGCCACCGGTCGCATCAAGGCCTGCAAGGTCGCGATCGTCGGAGATATTTTACATTCTCGCGTAGCTTTATCCAACATATTGTGTTTAAAGAAATTAGGTGCACAGGTTCGGGTTTGCGGTCCACCCACCTTGATTCCGAAATATATCTCACAACTGGGAGTGGAAGTGGATTATAATCTGCGCAACTGTCTGGAGTGGTGCGACGTGGTCAATGTCTTGCGGATACAAACCGAAAGGATGGAACTCCAGTATTTTCCATCGGCCAGAGAGTATCATCGTTTTTTTGGCATTAACTACGAGTTGATTAACTCCTTGAAAAACAAAATAATAATTATGCATCCGGGTCCCATAAACAGGGGAGTGGAGTTAAGTTCGGACGTTGCTGATGGCGCCAACTCGATCATTTTGGATCAGGTCGAAAATGGAGTGGCTGTAAGGATGGCTATTTTGTATTTACTGGCCAATAAAGCCGCACTCTAAAAAAATTCAGCCTGAACCTTTTGCAAGGTTTACACATTATTGATTTCAGATTTTCGTTTTAGTGGTGTCCGGCTTTAGCTAATCAAAAATTTACATTTAAAGCAATGAATTATAGCAAATTATTAATTTTTATTTTATTAATATGTTCTGATCAGGCCTGGGGTCAAGCCTATGATATCAAGGTAAGGATCAAGGGTTATTCCAATGACACCTTATTATTGGGTTATTATTTTGGAGATAAGACCTACATTAAAGATACTGCCTTTTTGAAATCCGGGGAGTATGCCTTCAAAGGAGATACGCTTTTGGAAGGGGGAATGTATCTGGTGGTGGTAAAGCCATCGCATGACTTCATTCAAATATTGGTAGATGATCAGAACCAAAAGTTCCAGATCGAGACCGAGGTTCAGGATCTCAATGGCAAGGTCAGGTTCAAAGGGTCCAAATTGAATCAGGAATTTTATACTTATCTGGATTTTCTTGAAAGCCAAAGAGTCAAAGGGGATTCGCTCAATGCATTATACACAAAGGAAAGCGACAGCCTGAAAAAGGAGCAGATACGAATGAGCCTGGATCAGATAGACAAAGAAGTGAAGAGCAGGCAAAATAAGATTTTTGAAAATGGCAATTTAAGCCTGATCACCTTGCTTTTGCGTATGGGGACTGAGCCGGAAATTCCTGATTTTCAAGGATCTGAAGAAGAGCGTCGGGAAAAGGCCTTTTATTACTACAGATCGCATTTTTTTGACAACATAGATTTCAAGGATGACCGCATTGTAAGATTACCCTTGTTTCATGGAAAAATTGACCGTTATCTTACCAAATTGACCAGCCAGGTTCCGGATAGCATCAATGAATCCCTGGATTACCTTCTTTCCAAAATGCAAATGGAATCCCAGGTTTATAAATATATCCTGTCCACGCAATTGACCAATTTCGCCAACTCCAAGTATGTGGGAATGGACGGTGTCTACGTTCATCTTGTAGAAAAGTATTATGGAGCGGGAAAAGCCCCATGGATCGACAAGGAGGTTCTTGCCAAAATGGTGGCAGACGCCCGGGCCTTGAAGCCATTGTTAATAGATAAGGTTGCACCGGATATCACCGTATTTAAAAAGGATGGCACACCGGTTTCACTCCATTCAATTTCAGCGGATTATATCGTCTTATTTATTTGGGCGCCGGACTGTGGACATTGCAAATCTTCCATGCCACACGTATTGAAATTTTATGAGGAGTACAAAAACAAGGGTGTGGAACTCCTTGCGGTTTGTTCAAAAATCGGAGAAGATGAAAAGACCTGTTGGGAAGCTGTTGAGTCTTTGAAGATGGGAGATTTGCTTAATACCTCGGATCCCATGCACAAATCGAAGTTCAGATTGCTTTATGACGTCAAGACGACTCCTCAGGTCTATATATTGGATAGAAATAAGAAAATACTCACCAAAAAGATCGGTGCCGAACAATTGGGCGAGGTGATGAACAAGTTAATGGAACTGGATAAAAATTGATAAATAATTGATATTCAGATATTAATAAATGAGCAATTTGTAATAAACCAACAAAAAGGTAGGAGGCTAAAAAAATAATTTTTCCAAACACTAACATATTACGAATTTACGTAATATATTTGTGATTGATTATTCAGTATTTTTGTAAACCTACCAACAATGAACCTATTTAAGACCTACTCCTGGAGGCTATTGGCCTTCTGTGCTCTTGCGGTTGCATTTTCCTGCAATAAAGAAGAGCGCACTGTGTTCTCCCCAACGCTTGACCTGGCAGACAATGCCCTGGTCAGAGAATGGTTTGATCTCAGCCTGACGTTAAGTCAGCATTGCAACGGGTATGCTGAGCCCATTACCGCCCGATCATTCAGCTACTTAAGTTTTGCCCTTTATGAAAGTCTCGTGCCTGGAATTCCGGGTCTGCAGCCACTTCAGGTTAGATTGGATGGATTCAAATTAACCTTGCCACAACCGGATCCTGCGCTTCAATACAATTGGGCTATTGTGGCCAATGAAGCTGTGGCGCAGTTAAACAGGAAATTCTACGAATCTGCGGGTGAGTATTGGATGCAAAAACTTGAAGAAACAAAATCCAGGTATTTAACCCGGTATTCAAAGGGTTTGGAGGCCGAGGTGATTGAAAATTCCCAAAGATTGGGTAGGGCCATAGCTCGATCTGTTTGGGAATACAGCCTTTTGGATGGCAATGCCTACAGTTTTTTGAATAACTATCCAAAAGATTATAGCATACCAAAAGGTCTTGGTTATTGGGTGCCGACCTCTCCTGATTACAGGCCAATTCCATTGTTGCCCAATTGGGGCAACGCCAGGCCTGTGATGCAAAAAAACATCAGTGAGACCGTGCCGGTAAATATCTTAAAATATTCACCATCACCTAATTCAACCATTTTTGCGGAAGCGCTTGAGGTTTATACCCTGAGCACTCAGGTTAGTCCTGACCAGAAGGAAACTTTGAATTATTTCAACAAGGAAATGCATCTGGATGCGGCTCCCTTGGCGCATGTATTTAGACTAGCCATTCAGGTTTCCCGGGACCAGCAATTGGACCTTGCCAGCACTGTTAAGTTGTTTTGTACGCTGTCGTTTGCGATACATGACGGTTACGTGGCGAGCTGGAAACAAAAGTTTACCAACAATCTGATGAGAGTGTCGACCTATATCAAAGAGAATATAGACAGATTTTATGTCCCGCTTCTTGGGTCTTCCCCATCGCCAGACTTTGTGTCCGAAGAGGCAGTGACATACAGTATTGGTTCTGAAATCCTCTCCTCTTATTTTGGTTACAGGTTTCCATTTATGGATCATACTCAGAGGGAAAGGTCCGACTTAAGGTCCAATACCCGTGAATTTGATTCATTCAGGGATTTTGCTAGAGAGGCGGCATTTATTGATTTAAATCTGGGCGTACATTACAGGACCAGCATTGAGTCTGGTATGGACCTTGGGTATCAGATATCTCAAAATATGCTTCGAATAGAATTCGATAAAAATTAATTGTAACTGTTTTAGTTAACCTGAAAGTCCCTCCGGTCCAAATGTCCGGGGGGATTTTTTTTTCAATTGTTCAAAACTCCATTATTTTGCGGGAAAGTACCAGAAATGAAAGTATTTAAATTTGGAGGAGCCTCGGTCAAAGATCCAAACGGTCTGAATAATGTGGCAAGTATCATTGACCGGTATGGGCAAGGGTCTCTTGTGGTTGTGATTTCGGCAATTGGCAAGACCACCAATTTCCTGGAATCGATCGTTAAGGCGAAGTTCTCCGATAAGAAACTTGCTATGGAATTACTGGGCGACCTAAGGCAAAAACACGAGGAATACGTTTTTCAATTGTTTGGATCCTTGCCGGAATCACTGATGATGGATATCAATGAGCATTTGGTTGAAGTGGATTGGGTCATTGATGAGGATAGAGAAATGTCATTCGATTATGTCTACGATCAGATCGTCTCCGTTGGAGAGTTTTTATCTTCCCGGATTTTATTCCATTGGTTGCAATATACGGGACACAGGGTGGAGTGGCTTGATGCCAGAGAGCTCATTAAAACAAATGACACCTGGCGGGAAGGAAGAGTGGAGTGGGAGCAAACCAATTATTCTATCCGAAAAATCATTGAACCTTTGCTTTCAGAAGATAAGATCGTTGTGACTCAAGGATTTATTGGAAGTACTTCTGAAAATAATACGGTGACACTGGGCAGGGAGGGTTCTGATTATACGGCGGCCATCTTATCGGCAGCTTTGAATGCCGAATCCATGACCATTTGGAAGGATGTGCCGGGAGTGCTTACCGGAGATCCGAAGTTGTTTGATCATGTCACAAAGCTGGATCGGTTGTCATACACCGAGGCAATAGAGATGACTTATTATGGTGCCAAGGTGATACATCCCAAGACCATTCAACCTCTTGAAAACTCAAAAATACCGCTCTATGTAAAATCCTTTCTTCAGCCTGAAGAGCCTGGTACCTATATTTCAGGTGATTCTGATCCTGAGTATCCACCGATTGTGGTATTGGAGCCCAATCAGGTGCTGATCCATTTTTCTTCCAGAGATTTGTCCTTTATTGCCGAATATCATCTGGCCAGATTATTCAGCCTGTTTGAAAAACACAGGATTAGGGTGAATATGATGCGCAATACAGCAATTTCCTTTACCATATGTACACAAAATGAGAAGGTGCGGCTCAATAACCTGCTGGATGAATTGAAAGGTGAATTCAGGGTGGTTTTGGACCCGGATCTGGATCTTTATACGGTCAGGCACTTTCAGGAGAATATGCTGCCGGAATTATTTAAGGAAAAACTAGTTCTTTTGGAAGAAAGAATTCGGAATACAGTGCAACGAGTGGTCAAGGACTCGCCTCACATTGTCCACAAAAAGTAGATCGGTTACCTGATCAGATCAGCCTATACTACTTATTGCATCTTTTGGGCTATAGGCCTCTTCTGCCGTAAAGAGAGCATATGGGGCACGATTCAACCTGGTGTCCACGGGCCGGGCAGTATTTCCGACCAAAGAATATTATTTGCAGATGCAACTTGTTCCAGATCTCCTTAGCAAATAGTTTTTTGAGGTCAGACTCTGTTTTGGTTACACTTTTTCCCGAACTCAATCCCCATCTGTAGGCCAGTCTGTGGATGTGTGTGTCAACAGGAAATGCCGGTACGCCAAAAGCCTGACACATGACTACTGAAGCGGTTTTATGTCCAACTCCGGGCAGATTTTCCAGTTCTTCAAGATTTTCGGGTACAACACCCTGAAATCTGTTAACCAGAATTTCTGAAAGTGCTTTTATGGCTTTGGATTTTTTGTCAGACAATCCGCATGGCTTTATGATCTCTTGTATTTTCTCAGTAGGGATGCTGATCATATCCTGTGGAGTGTCGGCCAATTCAAAGAGCTTGGGTGTGATCTTATTGACCCGTTCATCGGTACATTGAGCGGATAATAATACGGCTACTAGCAAGGTGTAAGGATCCTTGTGGTTTAAAGGTACTTCGATAACCGGGAATAATTCATCCAGGATTTTTCTGATGTGATCTGCTTTATCCTTCTTTTTCATGGATTCATTCGCTCAGGCTTGTCAGAAATTGCATCGTGTCTATGCCATCCGCGTAGTCGGACAGCTCCGGGTATTGAGACGAACCAAAAAATGTGCCTGGCATTCCGGTAATGGGTTGGGGGCCAACGATGCACTGAATTTTTTCCTTATGTTCCTGATAAAAGGAATCAAGTTCCTTTTGATCTTCATAAAATGAATAATGCAGTGTAGACAGGTTTGAAGCGATGGAGTCGGATTCTATTAATAGCAGGGTCTCAGATTGCCTGAATTTCATGGCATTTAGCATGGATACGGCCAGGCGGTATTCATAGTTATTATTGTAACGGGTGTTGTTTCTGACATAATAATATTCTTCGTCCCATACACCAAGAAGCGATCCTAAGTCATATTTTTTGGGGATCAGTATCATGCTGACATTTCTGCAGCCCAGCCCAAAATAGGAATATACATCTTCTCCTAATTTGATCAGGTCCTGTCTGTCCTCCTCTCCGGTTATCCAGGCCACTGAATTTCTATGGCCTCGGATTAAATTGGGAACTTTTGAAAAGTATTTCCTAAAATATTGGGATGTACTGTCACTTCCGGTTGCTATCACTGCATCAAAGTCAGACAGCTTGTCAACCATGCGAATGCGGGATGCGATATGCCCGTCAACATCCATCAACAGCTCCAATATCCATTTGTACAATACAACATCCCTTTCAGAGCATCGCAGGAGCGTGTTCTTGCCCGATACCAGAATGCACAATAAATCATGAAATGATACCAGGGGTATATTTGCGGCTGCAATGAGCCCTATGGTCTGATTTTTGGTATCGTGAGGGTCCTGGTATTTGCTGATCCATTCTTTAAGCTTCTCCGGCTCCAGAAAGCAGCTGGATATGGATTGTAGCATTCTCGAGACCTCTCTTTCTTCGAACCAGGGATTCTTTTCTTTTGCTGATCTTAATGCTTCGTCTTTTCTGTTGTCGTGAAGGAGGATCCTTTCTCCCAATTTTGCAAGGGCTGATATGGTTCTTTCAGTATTCGCATGCTGGTGCATTTCTATTCGTTTTCGTTTTCGATCTCATTTTCTTCCATGCCGTCCTTTCTGTACAATACATATTTTCTCCATTTTTCCAGGAGTTGCTGGAAATCCTCCGGTAGAGGAACTTCAAATTCCATTCTCTCGCCTGTGCGCGGGTGTGTAAAATTCAGGCTTCTGGCATGCAGGGGAAACCGAGGCATCAACTTGAAGCAATTTTGAACGAATTGCTTGTATTTTGTAAAAACCGTACCCTTTACGATCCGATCACCGCCATATCGGTGATCATTAAAAAGAGGATTGCCGATTAATCTCATGTGCACCCGAATCTGATGTGTCCTTCCGGTTTCAAGTCTACAGGACACCAAGCTGGTATAATAAAACGATTCCAAAAGCTGATAATGGGTTACGGCATGCTTTCCATATGAGCCATCCGTAAATGCAAACATTTTCTGTCTGTTGTTGGGGTCACGGCCCAAGTGTGCGGTTATTGTGCCTGACTGTGGATCGGGTTCACCCCATACCAGGGCCCAATATTCCCTCTCGATGCTATGATCAAAAAACTGTTTGCTGAGATGGGCGTGTGCATAGTCGTTTTTGGCTAAAACCAGCAAGCCGGATGTTTCCTTGTCAATCCGATGGACCAGGCCATATCTGCTTGTGGATGGATTTTCAGGGTCCAGGTTGAAATATCCGGCAACAGCATTCACAAGTGTCCCTGAATAATTTCCGTGGGCAGGGTGTACGACCATGCCGGGAGCCTTGTTTACCAAAAGAACATCTTCATCTTCGTATACGATATCCAGAGGGATTTTTTCGGAGA
>CAYXKO010000081.1:0-8287 GCA_964465435.1 uncultured Saprospiraceae bacterium
CTTAAGATACCGATTGACGAATACTACTCGTATTGCGACAAGAATCAATTGATAAGAGTCCTCAACAACCTTATCAACAATGCCATACAAGCCATACCTGATACCCGCAGAGGCCTCATTCAAATCAGCCTGAAGGCACACAACAATATGGCGATAATCTCAGTAAAAGACAATGGCATTGGCATATCTGAAGACATGAGGGAAAAGGTGTTCCTGCCCAATTTTACCACGAAAAGCTCCGGTACCGGATTGGGATTGGCGATGAGCCGGCAAATCATCGAATCGGCAAACGGAAGCATTTCCTTTGTGTCCACGACAGATGCCGGAACTGAATTCTTTGTCTCTCTCCCTCTTATTAAAACGGAGCAGGCGAAAGAAACTGAAAATTCATAAATGCTTCGGTAAACCTTGGCAGACCAATAATGTTTTCACTTCAACTATTCAATGATCATGAATAATTTATTGATAAACGTCTTTTCCATGGTCGCCGCCTTTGCCGGCATGGAGTTTATAGCCTGGTTTACCCATAAATATATCATGCATGGCTGGCTTTGGTCCTGGCATGAAGATCACCATAAACCACATCATCAAAAACATGGTTTTTGGGAGAAGAACGATCGCTTTTTTCTGGTCTTTGCCATTCCCAGTGCCTTCTGTTATATGTCCGGATTGATGTTTGAAGGAGTCCAATGGCTCCTGTTTGTGGGGATTGGCATTTCCTTGTACGGCGTTTGCTACTTTCTGGTGCACGACGTTTACATCCACAGAAGATTCAGTTGGTTTAAGCAATTGGATGGAAGCTACTCAAAAGCAATCCTAAGGGCTCATGGTGCGCACCACGCCAAAACCACCAAGGATGGTTGTGAATCCTTTGGCATGTTATTGGTCAATCCCAAGTTTTTCAAAAAGAGAAACATTCAGCAACAAACAGATGATTTGAGCTCCTGAATATGTGCCGCTTTAAATTTTCATTTCGGGAATATCGCCATGAACAATCAATCTGCCCTCAGTTGACCTGATGATATGTTCTACGCTGACGCCAGGGGCTCGTTCAAGGAGGCGAAAGCCCTCATGCGTAATATCCAGAACTGCCAGTTCCGTGACCACCTTTTTAACGCAACCAACCCCGGTGAGGGGCAAAGTACATTGGCTTAAAAGTTTGGATTCGCCGGCCTTGTTCGTATGCATCATGGCGACTATGATGTTTTCAGCGGAAGCTACCAGGTCCATGGCACCTCCCATCCCCTTCACCATTTTGCCCGGAATTTTCCAGTTTGCAATGTCCCCCTTATCTGAGACTTCCATAGCCCCTAAAACGGTGAGCTGCACATGCTGACCCCGTATCATCGCAAAACTGGTCGCTGAATCAAAGAGGCAAGCTCCTTTCTTCAGGGTTACCGTCTGCTTTCCGGCATTGATCAAATCAGGATCCTCCTCACCATCAAACGGGAAGGGTCCCATACCCAAAATACCGTTTTCAGACTGGAACTCCACCTGAATCCCTTCCGGCACATAGTTTGCAACCAGGGTTGGAATTCCGATCCCCAGATTGACATACCAGCCATCTCTGAGTTCCTGGGCAATTCTTTTTGCAATTCCGACTTTATCTAACATGAACTTAGAATTTAGGATTTAGGTCTTACAGTACGCTGCTCGATCCTTTTTTCATAATTTTTACCCTGGAAGATCCTTTGTATGAAAATACCGGGAGTGTGTATAAAATTAGGGTCCAGCTCTCCCGGTTCAACCAGTTCTTCAACCTCTGCAATGGTAATCTTGCCGGCCATTGCCATCATGGGGTTGAAATTACGTGCTGTGCCTTTGTAAATCAAATTACCAAACCTGTCCCCCTTCCAGGCCTTCACCAATGCAAAATCCGCTGTGAGGGCTGATTCCAAAATATGCGGCTTGCCATTAAAAATCCTGACTTCCTTCCCTTCGGCGATCTCTGTGCCGTATCCTGCCGGAGTGAAAAAAGCGGGAATTCCTGCTCCACCCGCACGGCATCTCTCTGCCAATGATCCCTGAGGGATCAGATCAACCTCCAGTTCTCCGGAGAGCATTTGTCTTTCAAATTCATCATTTTCTCCCACATAGGAGGAAATCATCTTGCGAATCTGACGGTTTTGCAGCAACAAGCCCAGGCCAAAATCATCCACGCCGGCATTATTAGAAATGCAAACCAGATTATTGACCTTTTTCTTAACAAGCGCCGCAATGCAGTTTTCGGGAATGCCACAAAGCCCAAAACCTCCGACCATCAAAGTCATACCGCTTTGGATATCCCGGATCGCTTCATCGGCATCACTCACTACTTTGTTCATATATTGCAGCTTATTTCCAACAAAGTTGAAAGTTTTTTTTGGATTGGAAACAACAATTAATCTGATGTATGGAGTCTATGATCAACCTAGTCAGTGATACGGTCACCAAACCTACCCCCGGTATGCTTCAGGCAATGGTCCGTGCGGAATTGGGGGATGATGTGTTCCGCGAGGACCCCACGGTCACAAAACTTGAGGAAAGAATGGCGGCAATGTTTGGCCATGAAGCCTCCCTGTTTTGTCCATCGGGCACCATGGCAAATCAAATAGCCATAAAGGCACATACACAGCCTCTTGATGAAATGATTTGCGATATCAGCTCGCATGTCTATCAATACGAGGTTGGCGGATACGCTTTTCACAGTCAGATCGCTGTCAATCCCATTCAGGGGAACGACGGGCTACTCAACGAGTCTCTGATCAGAAACAATATCAAGCCCAGATTCGATTGGTTGCCCCGTACCAGACTGGTAGTTATTGAAAACTCAGCCAACCGGGCCGGTGGAAATGTTTATCCACCTGAGTTGATTGAGAGCATTTCAAAGTGCAGCCGGGAAACGGGCCTGCGCATACACCTGGATGGTGCAAGGATCTTCAATGCCCTGGTCGCTACCGGGATCAATCCGGAATGGATCGGACCCAAGTTTGACTCACTAAGCGTTTGTCTTTCCAAGGGACTGGGAACCCCTGTCGGTTCTGTTTTAATAGGTCAGAAGGATTGGATCGCCGATTGCAGGAGAATACGAAAGGCAATGGGCGGCGGGATGCGTCAGGTTGGAATCCTGGCAGCAGCAGGTCTTTATGCCCTGGATCACCACATTGACAGGCTCTCTGAGGATCACGAGCATGCCCAGATCCTGGCCAACAAACTGTCTGAAAAGTCCTGGGTTGAAAAAATTCTACCTGTAAAAACCAACATCATCATCTTTGAACTAAAAGAACATATTGACCCTGAAATATTTGTAAAAGTCATGCGTATTCGGGGAGTCAATTGTCTGGGGTTTGGAAAGCGTTCCATAAGATGGGTAACGCATTTGGACATCTCATCTGAAATGATAAGCAGGGTTTGCCACATTTTGGATGAGCTGGATGAGAAAGAGCTTCGATAAACCAAGCTATTATTTGCGCTTGTTCAACTCATCTCTGATGAGGGCTGCCTTTTCATAGTCCTCCACCGCCAAAACTTCCTTCAGCAGATTGTTAAGTTCCTCAGTACTATAACGATCATACCCCCCTTCTGCTTTGTTTCGCCCTGTTTCCTCCTCTCCGGGTTTTGATTCGCCCTCTTCAAACACAACACCGGCTTCTTCCAAAATAGATTCGTAGGTATATATAGGACAGTTAAACCGGACAGCCATTGCCAATGCGTCCGAAGTTCGCGAGTCAATTTCAATCACCTCACCCTCCCGCTCGCAGATCAACTTTGAGAAAAATATGCCCTCCACCAGATCATTAATAATAACTTCTTGTATATCAATTTGAAATGCTGAAATGGTGTTGCGAAACAAATCGTGGGTCAACGGTCTGTTGGGGTTCATGCGTTCCAGAATCACGGCTATAGCCTGTGCTTCAAATCCGCCTATCACAATGGGCAACCTCCTGACTCCACCCACTTCACCCAAAACAACGGCATAATTCTGACTTTGCGTGACGCTGTGTGAAAGTGCAATGATCTCAAGTTGTACCTTGCCCATATTCTGAACTTTGGGGGTTTGGGTCTGCTTTAGTTTTTATGTTTGCGAATGGCCTCATTTAGTCTGGGGACAATTTCAAACAGGTCGCCACAAATACCGTAATCAGCTGCCTTAAAGAAAGGAGCTTCAGGGTCTTTGTTGATGACTATTATTTTTCGAGAACTGTTAACGCCCGCCAGATGCTGGATCGCTCCTGAAATACCAATGGCTATATAGACATTGGGTCTTATTGCAATACCGGTCTGCCCGACATGTTCGTGATGAGGCCGCCATCCCGCATCCGCAACCGGCCTTGAGCAGGCGGTCGTTGCTCCCAACAAATCGGCGAGCTCGTCAATCATGCCCCAGTTGGCTGGATCCTTCATTCCTCTTCCCGCTGAAACAACCACTGATGCTTCAGTAAGCGGAGTCTTGCCTTTCACCAAATTCACTTCAACACTGCGGAGTCTGGACTCTGATACGGAAATTGATAGTGAAGTTTCGACACAGGATTGCTGTGTGCCCGGCAGTGAGGAGAAGCTATTAGGCATTACAGCAAGGACTGCATTTTGTGTCCGTGTGCTTAGACTTGCATGAGCCTTGCCTGAAAAAACTGTTTTGTGAAAAATGGTGCATCCTCCCTCAGAATCGACACCCACAATTCCGGAGATCAAAGCTGCACCTGTAGCCACTGCCAATTGACCGGCCAGTGATTTACCAAATGAACTTAAGCCTAGAACATAGTACTTGGGTGAAATTTGTTTTGCAATCTGAGCCAATGCCACTTTCCATTGATCCGATTGCAAGTTTCCGGTACCCGGTATGCGATAATTCTCTGCAACACCATAATCTCCCAGATTCACCGACAGCGGGTCGTTTCCATAACAGACCGACTTCACCGTCAAACCTTCCATTTGAGCAAGCTGCCTGGCAAATCCCAGACTTTCCAAACTGGACTTTTTTACCAGCCCACCTGCGTGTTCGATCAATACAAGGATCATATTATATTTCTTTATATTAATTTCAATTCGTCTTTCAAAACAGCAACCAGACGGTCCACATCATCCGGGGCAATCATTTCAACCTGAGTTTTGGCAGCCGGAAGTTCAAATCTGACCCATTCAACCAATGACTCTACAGGCTGAGCAGGCAAAACCTCTAAAGGCTTCTTTTTGGCATCCATGATCCCTTTCATATTCGGGATTCTCTGTTCCGCCAAACCTTTGGATGCAGACAGGACGAATGGGGTTTGCACTTCAAATATTTCAACCCCTCCCTCTATTTCTACCTGAACCCGGGCAAAAGACCCCATCCACTCCAGTTTGTTAGCATGTGATAGCAAGGGCAAATCCAAAATACCTGCCAGGATGGCCCCAACTTCAGAGCCGTTGTAATCAATGGTCTCTTTTCCCAACAGGATGATATCATAAGCCTTATCCCGTACGAAATGGGCAATCTGCTGGGCACAAAACCAGGAATCAGTCGGCTCAGCATCAATGCGATAGGCCGCATCGGCTCCAATTGCCAATGCTTTTCTGATTATAATATCCGAGCTTGAGGTGCCGACATGGACGACGTCCACCTGGCCGCCAAGCTGCTCTTTCAGCTCCAAAGCCCTGACCAGTGCATACCATTCATCGTATGGGTTCAATATGAACTGTACCCCATCTTCCACAAATTTTCTCCCTGTTGAATCGAAACTAATTTTGGAAGTTGTATCCGGAGTTTTACTGATGCAGACCAATAACTTCATATTTCATTTTTTGGCAGGCAAAGATAGGATTTTAATGATATCAGGCCATTCAAGTTGTCTATGCCGTTCATTTCTAGGATCCTAAAATAAAGAAAATTAACAATTAAACAGGATGGCTTGTTGAATGGTTGATGATCAATCATAACCCAATCTAAGGCCGTTACGATTGATTATAAAACAAGCCAAGTTAATGGACAGACTGAACAAGCTGCTTGCCCTGCAGGAAAAAGATCCCAACAACTCATTTCTTTACTTTGGCATTGCAAAGGAATACGAATCCTTGGGAAACCCCGAAAAAGCAAATGAATGGTATCGGCGATTGATCGCTCAAGATCCAAACTATACCGGGGTTTACTATCATTCAGCAAAGAGCCTGGTATCTTTGAACAGAAAGGAGGATGCCATAAATACCATTGAACAGGGTATCCAAATTTGCAAAGACAGAAATGCCCAGCACGACCTGGCAGAGTTAAGCAACCTCAAAATGAATATCCTGTTGGGGGAAGATTGAAAGACCGATCAAAGCAAGTAAGCCCTAAGGTTACTCTTCAATCGCGTAATGATATCAGGGTTCGCCAATTTTTCAAAACTGGTACCTGTTATTTTCTCATATAGCTCGATATAACGGTCACTGATCTCCCAAACAAAGGAATCAGACATATGAGGCATCATCTGGCCATCCAGACCCTGAAATCCATGAGCAATCAGCCATTCGCGGACAAATTCCTTGGAAAGCTGTATCTGAGGCTTGTTTCCGGCCAAATTATCCTCATATGACTCTGCCAGATAATATCTGGAACTGTCCGGTGTGTGAACCTCATCCATCAGCATGATCTTGCCTTCAAAATAACCAAACTCGTACTTGGTATCAACCAGAATCAGGCCATGGGCCATAGCCATCTCTGCCCCTCTTTGATACAGAGCACGGGCATAGGTAAATATCCTGTCCAGGTCCGCATCGGGAATCAAACCCAACCTCAGGATCTCTTCGCGAGAGACATCCTGGTCGTGCCCTTCGGAGGCTTTGGTAGTCGGGGTGATTATGGGTTGGGGGAAGGCCTGGGACTCTTTCATTCCATCTGGCATATGAACACCGCATAAAATCCTCTGGCCGGATTTGTAGGTACGCCAGGCGTGACCAGCCAAATAACCCCTCACAACTATTTCGATAGGAATGGGCTTACATTTGAGGCCGATACTGACATTTGGATCAGGACATTCCTGCAACCATACAGGACAGATGTCCCTGACAGATTCCAAAAAATGCTGTGCCAGTTGATTGAGAACCTGGCCCTTTGATGGTATCGGTCTGGACAACACGCAGTCGAAGGCAGAAATCCTGTCTGTCGCAATCACCACCAGTTTATCTCCAATATCGTATACATCCCTAACCTTGCCCTGATATCTGGAAACCTGATTTTTAAATTTCAGGTCAGTAGATTGGATACAAAGGGATTCGATTGAATTTGATTGCACAGTAAATCAGATATTCTTGACCAGGTTTCGGTCGATAATTATGTCCTTGAGCTCCTTAAGTGCGGCATACTCGTGGGGCAAAGCCTTTTTGAATGCTTCTTTAGCGGCAAGATAGCTACAGTCCGTTACCTCCGGAATCAAGTGCCATATAGCATCCTTGACCAGCTTGATATCCTGTTTTATTAGAGTGCGGATCCTTGGTATGTCATGCCAATCCCCTTCAATTGCCAGGGTGATTACGTCCTGACCATCTGAATCCGTTGAGTCAAACCGAATGACACCTTCCAAATTCTCCAAAGGCACATTTACGTTGTGATTCGTTCCTTCAACGAAACTCACTGAACCCTTGGAGGTAAGAATCTCCAGGCCTTTTTCGTGCATTCTGTAAACAATCAAACGGATCTTGTTCCTGACAGTCATTATGCGAAAATATGAAATATTTCACTTATCAATAATACCAAGCATATAAAATGCAAAAATGGCGCATTGGTTCACCACCAGTTCCTAAAATATCATGTAAGCCGGGACTATGAATCAGATCCGGATTCCAGCAATTTGCCATCCTTTGAATAAAGGACTTTACTGGAAAGCCTGAGCTTGCCGGTTTTGGGATCTGTACCGATGAGCTTGACTTTAACAATGTCCCCCACCTTGAGGACATCCTCTACTTTTTCAACGCGCTTGTGAGCGATTTCACTGATGTGGAGCAAACCACTCTTTCCAAAGAAATCCACAAATGCTCCAAACGGGAATATGGAAACCACTTTTGCGTCATATACATCGCCAATAGATGGTGTAAAGGTGATGGCCTTGATCATGGCCACAGCAGCTTCAATGGATTCTTTGTTGCTGCTTGCAATGTTGATCACACCGGTCTCTCCTACCTCCTCAATGTTTATCTTGGTACCTGTCTTGGCCTGCATTTCCTGAATGATCTTGCCACCAGGTCCAATTACTGCTCCAATATAGCTCTTTTCGATGATCATCTCAACAATCCTAGGCGCATGAGGCTTGAAGTCCTCTCTGGGCTGTGAAATGGACTCATCCATACAGTTCAGGAT
>CAYXKO010000082.1:0-8275 GCA_964465435.1 uncultured Saprospiraceae bacterium
GGCAGAGGTCTGCAAAACCTTGTACAGCGGTTCGAATCCGCTCTCGACCTCAAAATCAAAATCCTCTTGCGGCTGGCTGCAAGGGGATTTTTTTTTGATACCCGTAGCCCCGCCTGTGCAGTTTTCCTGGGCAAAATGTGCAAAAATGCCAAAAATTCGTAGGAAAAATGTGCATAATTGCCAAAAAAGATTGGGAAAGATCAGAAATGATTACCTTTGTGTCTTGATAATGAGCAATTCATGTACAGAAAGGTAGAAAAATCGTTAATTGCCTGGCGTGAAGCAAAGAAGTTGAAACCTTTGTTGCTGATGGGTGCACGTCAGGTGGGTAAAACCTGGCTGATGAAAAACCTGGGTAAAAGCCAATTTCAAAATACCGTTTACATAAATTTTGAGAAGGAGCCATCCTATAGCAATTTGTTCGAAGCGGACTTAAATGTCGGCAGGATATTGGATATCCTGGCGCTCATGTCCGGTGAAACCATCACTGAGGGCCGGACCCTGATCATTTTTGATGAAATTCAGGAGGCTCCCCACGCGCTCACCAGTTTGAAATATTTTGCTGAGGACCGGCCTGGTTTGCACGTGATCGCTGCAGGCTCCCTGTTGGGAGTGAGCATGGATCGGGGTTCTTTTCCTGTGGGTAAAGTAGAGATAATGTCCATTCGGCCCTTGAGTTTTGAAGAGTTTTTGATGGCTACGAATCAGGCTGCCTTGTGTAAGCTCCTGAACAAACATGATTTTGAAAGCATGGCCGTCTTTCGGGAAAAATTTATTCATGCACTTAGGTCCTATTTTTTGGTGGGAGGCATGCCTGAAGCTGTTGTCACTTTTATTGAGGAAAATTCAAATTTCAATTCGGTAAGAAAGGTGCAAACGGCGATCTTGAATGCCTATGTACAGGACTTTGGTAAACATGCGCCTGCGATTTTGATTCCCAGGATCCTTGGGGTCTGGGAGGGTCTGGTCAGCCAATTGGCCCGGGAGAATAATAAATTTGTGTACGGATTAATCAAATCCGGAGCAAGAGCCAGGGATTATGAGCAGGCGATTGATTGGCTGGTCAAATATGGATTGGTGCATAAGATTTACAATATAAACAAATTGGCTTTTCCCTTAAAAGCATATACCGATCTGAAAAATTTCAAGCTCTATGCCCTTGACATCGGATTGCTGGCCAACATGGCCAATATAAGTCCGGACGTGATTTTGGAAAACGATTCCTTCTTTCAGGAATTCAAAGGCGCCCTCGCAGAACAATTCGTGCTGCAGGAATTGATTTCGGAAGGCTTGGAAGGTATAGGTTTTTGGTCCAATGAATCCGGCACCGCCGAATTGGATTTTCTATTCGAAAAGGAAGGGGTTTTCTATCCCCTGGAAGTAAAAGCATCGGAGAATTTAAAGGCAAAATCCCTTCGGGTCTTTCGCGAAAAAAATCCCGGGATTCATTGCTTCCGCAGTTCCCTGTCCAATTACCGGGAGGAGGAGTGGATGACCAACCTGCCATTATATGCAATCAAGGAAATAGCTCGTGTGCGATAAGGAGATGGGTTTTTTAATTTATTTTTTTTACTGAGCTTGATTTTTTATTTTCTCCAACAAATTTTACCCTGTATTTCCCAAACACGATTCATTTTTAGAATTTGGTTTTTCTTGATTTAGAGCTAAAACGAGTCGAATTTTCATGCCCAATTTCAAAGTATTATATTCGCTGTGTTCAAGTGATAAACGCAACTTTCAGATTGTTTAATATAATATTCATCAGGGCTAAGATAATTAAATTTTCTGACAGGTCTTGAGTTTAATAATTTTTCGACTTTTTTAACAGCTGGGTGGCTTTTTAAACTGTACTATTTTTGAGGAGGGTTACAATGGATTTTAATAATTTTACCAGAGGGGTCACCATCGATATTTTGAGCTTATTTCAACGGAAATTAAGTAAATGCTCTGAATAGGATGGTTACTTTGAATTGGGTGTCACTTTTTTCTTATAATTGCTGGCCGGATTTGAAAACTCACAATGATCATTCTATGCAACCCCTTTTAAAGATCCACTTTTTAGTATTGATTACCGTTAGTTTTCTGAGTGCGCAGGAGCGTGGAGGGGTGCCTTTAAGATCGACAAAGTATGTAGAAACCACCACCCGCGCCTTGGTCGTTGGCATATCCGACTATCAGAACAATGGGGTCATTCAGGACCTGCGGTTTGCGGACAGGGATGCCCTCGAGTTTGTAAAATTTTTAAGGTCAAAATCCGGAGGGTCTGTAAACGAAGAGCAAATCAGACTGCTGACCAACGAGCAGGCCACCGGCGCTCAGGTAAATGCCGCCCTGGATTGGTTGAAAACGGAGACGCAACCGGGAGATCGGGTGGTCATATACTTTGCGGGGCATGGGGCAGCTGAAAAAATATATGAGAACGGATTCCTGCTCTGCTACGATTCCCCTTACAATTTCTATAGCACCGGTAATATCTCCACCCTGGATCTGGAATACAAGGTTCGAAGTCTGATTGAAATAAGCAAGGCCAGGGTACACCTCATCGTGGATGCCTGTCGTGCCGGTAAATTGTCCGGCGGTGGATCCACCCACGACAAACTGGCCCATCAGATCGGTTCTGAAATAAGGATCCTGTCCTGTCAGTCCGATGAATTCAGTATGGAAGGTCCCCAGTGGGGTGGTGGACGCGGTGCTTTCAGTTATCATTTGATCCGGGGATTGTATGGACTGGCTGATCAGGATTCCGATCAGGAGGTTGCATTATATGAGGTGGAGCGGTATGTCCAGGATCGCCTGCGGGAAGACCTGTTAACCACGCGACAATTTCCCAAGGCCTATGGTGATTACAAGGAGGTCCTGAGCATTTCTGACGACTCGGTATTGTTGAGTTTAAAAAAGCAGAATGGAATTTCTGCAGAGGAGTTTCAAGTCTCTGTGGGCAGGAGTTTTGAAGATGCCGTCCTGGCAGAAATCAACGACAGTGTCATCCAAAGGACCTACATACGATTCAAGCAAAGCCTAGGCGAAAAGCGTTTTCTCGAGCCGGAGGGTGATTGTGCTGAGTACTACTTCTCCATCCTGCTGAAAGATCCAAGGCTGAAAAGCTTGCATGGTCACATAGCACGCGTGTATTCAGCCTCCTTGCAGGATGAATCGCAAAGGACGATGAATCGCTTTCTGGATTCAGAAGTCCGGGAATTGACCAAAATGAAGAGGGATAAATTGGATCAATATAAAAATTATCCGGCTTGGATCCAAAGGGCAGCAGAGTTGATCGATCCTGCCGATCCCTGGCACCGAAGGCTTAAGTCCAGGCAGTATCTGTTTGAAGGGATGATGCTGTATCTTACCCACCTGAATACCGCCAAACCTGATAGCATGGAGACCGTAGTCCGGAAGTTGCATCAATCGATCCAACTTCAGAAAGAGAATCCATTGGGCTATTTCTTTCTGTCCAATCTCTATGCAGTCACCAAAGTGAAGGGCCGGAAGAACTGGGATTCCTGCTATCATTATGCGGCATTGGCTGTCAGCCATGCCCCAAACTGGGTACTGCCCTTTGCCTATTTGATCCACAATACCTGCAACTACTTCAAGGACCGGGATATACCGAGCGGGTGGATCGACCGGGCCTGGGAACTCGATTCCACAAACGTTTTTTTGTTAAAGAGTTTGGGAGATTGTCAATTTTATGGAAAATCCTATGAAGAAGCCATTTCCTATTACAACAGGGCCCTGGAATTGGACTCAACGGACGCCACACTTTACACCAATCTGGGCGCTTCCTACCAATCCCTCAAAATAGTAGAGCAGGCCGAGCTTTATTATCTAAAATCCATTCAGGTCAATCAGAGACAAACAGTCGCATACTACTCACTGGGCTTTCTGTATTATACCCTGGATCGCTTGCAGGAAGCGGAAGAGAATTACCGGATCGCCGAGCAAAACGGTATGGATAGACCCGAATTATTTGGCAGGCAGGCTTTGCTTTACCTGGATCTTGGGAAGTGGAAACGCGTGGAGGAAAAGTGCATTCAATTGGAGCAACGGGACCCCAATGATTGGCGGCCCTGGTACTACCGGGCCTGTCTGGCAGCTGCCAGGTCCCAAAATAAGGATGCCTTAAAATACCTCGAAAAGGCTTTGGAACTGGGAGGCCCGAAACGGAATGAGATCGATCAGCAAAAACACCTCAAGTCCCTGCGGGAAACCGGCGATTTTCAAAAGCTGATGGAGAAATATAAGAAATAAAATGTCTGATTTGAAAATCTGATTTAAATTTGAGCTATATCTGATCAATCAAACACGGAAAATTAATCAACATGAAAAATAGATCTTTTAGAGCGCCATTTTGGATGTTGTTATTTTACTTTTTCTTTATTCAGGGCAGTGAGGAACTTTTAGCACAGATAGATGCCACAGGCAAGGAAATTACTGTTGGAGTATTAAGAACTTCTAAAGGCAAGAAATCTAGAACGGCCAGGTTTTCCATAGAGGGAAAGGCTGGAAAGAGTAAAGGACATAGGAGCGGGACTAAAGTAAAAATCCATGAAGGAGATAGAATTGTTTGTAAAAACTGGTGGTATGTTGATATGAGTGTCACCGTAAAAAACATTGGTAACCTTGATAGTATCAATCTTTATCTTAATAGTCCATTTAATGGCAAGAAAGGTTGCTCAGAAGATCATTCCAAAATGAGAATTAAAGGAAGAATATATAGTGAAAAAAATTCATATTCAATATGCTCCAATAATAATGAATGCGCTTCTGTAAATAGGGACAATCCTTTTTCAGAGTGTTTTACAAAAATTGATAGGGATAGAAATCAGTTGAAGGTTTTCATTAAAAAATCGACTACACCGAAAGGTGATTTTAATAGTGCAGATTCACCTTCAAAAAATGAGTTTTTAACATTGATAGTAGATCATGAAGGAGGAACTGGCAAAGATGATGACTCCGACCTCACCATTGACGTTTTTATAGACGACGACGGAATTGTGAAGCAACCTAAATAATCAATAATATCTATAGGAATTTATTCTCACGTTAGCAGGGTCATTGGGTCAATTTCTTTCAACATAGACCACGCGCGAATGTTTGCTTCATGGGGCAATGGTATGGTTTAGCACCAATGACCTGCCCCAGTGACCCCGCTACCGGTTTAGCAGGAAATGAGCTATTCGCTTTAGGTTCTTGAAGGGGGCGACGATACCAGTTGGCGCGTGAATGGCAAGGCATAGTCTCTTTCTTTGGGTGATAAGTATTTGAAAATCAAGGATGGTTATTTGAAATTGAATTTATTTCGGGCGACTGTGATTACCATTTGCCAGGAATGGGTACACAGGATCGTACCTGGCTTTGTTTGGCTTTGGTGAGATTAGTTTTTTTCATTTTCAATTATTCTTTAACTTTAACGCTGTCTAATTTTCTAATTATCACTCATTACCCCCCAATGAACCTCAACAGAAAGACCCCTGTCTTTCTCATTCTAGGTATGCTCGTTTTGCTTGGGATGGCCGATGATGCCATGGCTCGTAGCAAGGCCCTCGTCATTGGTGTGTCAGATTATCAGGATCAGGAGATCAGGGACCTGACTTTCCCCCAGCGGGATGCGGAAGTTTTTGCAACCTACCTGAAGAACCAGTATCACCTGAAAGTGGATGGGGAGGATTTGAGCTTGCTGACCAACTCATATGCAAGCACTTCAAAAGTGCTCCTGGCTCTAGATCGCTTGTTTGATCTGCCGGGGGAGCTGGATACGGTTTTTCTGTTTTATTCCGGTTATGGGGTCGTGGACCACAGGTCTGTCTCTGCACCTGAGCATATTTTTTTCTATGATACACCGGGAACAAATTCTGACGCGGGTTCATTTGACCTGTTTGGCAAGTTCATGGAGTTGGCACAAAAGCGAAAGGTGAAATATTGTGTGGTGATGAATGTATATCCGGTCCGGGATGATGCTGAAGCGGAATTTGAAGTGCTGGGTATACAGCCGCAACCCACGAAAGGGATAAAATCAAAAAGTACGCTTTATTATAATTCCTTAAATGAATGGGAAGATCTGTTCGAACCGGAAACTCAGATTAAGAGTGCGTTCAGTTTGAATGATTTCTTAATGCAGGGATTGCTGGGCCGGGCGGATGCCAACGGGGATCATTTTGTCAACTGGAAGGAGTTAAGGACTTATTTGGAAAAGCCCCAAAATGAATCGTTGTACAAAAGAGGTTTTGTTACAGTTACTTTTTCCTCTCCCGGCAAGTTTAAATTAAGAGCAGACGGTTTAGGACAGCAAAATGATGCAGCTCAGGAGACCCGCTTGCTGTACTCCTTGCTGGCATCACGGGAAGATCTTTTAAAGGGAGCGGCCTATTTGAAATTGAATGACTCTTTGAAACTAATGATCGAGGAATTCATAGTGGCGATCAAACTCAGCAAGCTAATGCCGCCCGAAGATGGCAATGCTTCTGACCAATGCGACGAGCTGTTAAAAAGCCCTGAGTTTCAGGAGATGCATGGTGACATCAAAAGGAGAATGGCCTTTGCGCTGCTGGATGAAGTGCAGCAGGTCCTCAATGCCTATTTGAACGTCGACAATCAGGAGTTGCGCGATCGGCGCGAAAGGAGCAGTAAATATCAGATTTATCCTTCTTACCTTTTGAGGGTGGAGCAGTTACTAGGTACCAGGCATTATTACAATCCTCAGATCCGGGCAAAGAGACTCTACTTTGAAGGATTGGTCTTGAGGCATTCCGCTTTGGAGCCAGGCGATTCTTCCCTCCTGAAAATGGCATTGAGCAAACAGCAGGAGGCAAATTCTTTACAGGAGGGAGCTTCCTATATCCTTAACGAGATTGGAGTTAATTATTTTCTGTTGGGGGATCTCGGAAGCGCCGAACAAAATTTTGTTTCTGCCACCTGGCATTCGCCGGGTTGGAGCGTGCCTTATTATAATCTTTCCACTTTGTTCAGATATCAGGATCCGTCTAAGGCAATTCGTCTGGCCCGTCATGCGGTCAATTTAAGTCCAGGTAGCAGCTTGTTGAATTACAGATTGGGCGTCTTGTTTCTGGATTCCAAAAAGTACGATAAGGCGGAAGAATATTTTAAGAAGGCGATCTCCTTTCAATATTATAACCCGGAGGTTTATTACAATTTAGCCTGTGTGCTAAGCCTTCAAATGAGGGAAAATGAAGCTTTTTTGGAATTGGATCGAGCCATTCAAAAGGGCTTTGATGATTACGGGCTGATGCAGAGGGATGCGGATTTGAATACTCTGAAACAACAGAGAGAAAAGTGGTTGAACCTGATGAAAAAAAATTTCCCCGATCAGATCAAAGACTAAAAAATTGGATTTATGAAATACCTCATCCTGTTTCTGTTAGTGCCTTTGATGTCTTTTTCTCAAAATAAAGGAGCATCGCCAATAGCCGCTAGCCAGGAGCCAACAGCCAATAAAAACACCTATGCCGTTGTCATCGGTATCTCCGACTACCAGGATGATAAGATCCCCGACCTCCGCTATGCGGACAAGGATGCCGAGGCCTTTGCAAATTTTCTGCGCTCGCCGGCGGGTGGTAGTTTGGACGGTGACCACTTGAAGGTGCTGCTAAACAAGGAGGCCACCATGGCACAGTTCGCCTCCGCACTGGATTGGATGATGGAAAGCACGAAGGAAGGCGACCAGGCCATCATATACTTCTCGGGACATGGTGACGTGGAAAAAAAGACACTCACCCAACCGGGATTCCTGCTCTGCTGGGATGCCCCTTCGAGGGTATACATGGGTGGGGGTGCATTCAACCTGCGGGATGTCCAGGAAATCGTGTCCACCCTTTCAATCCAGAACAAGGCGAAAGTAGTTGTCATTACCGACGCTTGCCGTTCCGGCACGCTGGCCGGGCATTCGGTGGGTGGGGCGCAGGCAACAGCGGCCAACCTGGCCAGGCAATACGCCAATGAGATCAAGATACTCTCGTGTCAACCCAGCGAGTACAGCATCGAAGGCGAGCAATGGGGTGGGGGGCGCGGTGCCTTTTCCTACCATTTGGTGAATGCCCTCTATGGCCTGGCCGATGGCAACAATGACCTGTATGTGACCCTGCAGGAGGCAGGCCGATATCTCGAAGATCACGTGACGACCGAGGTGGCTCCGGTGAGCCAGGTGCCGATGGTGCTGGGCAACCGGATGGAACGTCTCGCCGTAGTCGATGGAAAATTGCTCGCTGACCTGCGATCCGGCAGGACCAGCCAGATGGCCATGCTTTCGCCCGTGGAG
>CAYXKO010000083.1:0-8264 GCA_964465435.1 uncultured Saprospiraceae bacterium
CGGCATTTCGACCGCTTGACCTTAATCTACGGCTTTTTTTATTACATGGCGTCTTTTAGCTCTGCGGCCATGCCGGTTGTCTTTCCTTCAAACTCTACGGATTGATAGGCAAGACCAATCTGATCAAACCATGCAAGTGCCTCGCTCATGTGGCCCCTGTAAGCCCAATATTGTCCCAGGTTTGCGACCAACTCCCATGCCTGGTCCCTGAGCCCATGGGCAACCGCGGCCCGAAAAGCCGCCCGGTAATTGCTGAATTCCCGTTCTATCCTGACAAACCATTTGTCGCGGTCAGCCTGCCACAAATAGAGTTCGATTTCCCTGACGAGTTTCACATAATATCCTACCAGAGCGCATTCGTGCTCATGCGTTTCTCCGAATTGGCTCTGCTGCTTCTTTGCATATTCCCGTACTGTTTGATAGAGCGAAAAAAAGGGACCATCCGGCGACTGGTCATCCTGGATGTAAATCAATCCATGGTCGAGCAGTTTTTCTGTTAGGAACAATACATCATTTTCGTCCGATCCCGGCATTAGGGTTTTGTGTGCGGTGTTCAGATCCCATATGCCATCAAAAACACTTAATCCGCGCAAGTATTTTTTGCACGAATCCTCCAAAAGATTATAACTCCATTCAATGGTGGCAGCCAGCGTTTGTTGTCTTTCGGGCAGGTCTTTGGGCCCGTGTGTCAGAAATTCCAAACTATCATCCAACCGCTCGAGCAATCGCACAGGTGTAAGGAGCCTGCTCCTTGATGCTGCCAACTCAATGGCCAGGGGAAGTCCGTCCAACCTGCGGCATATTCCTGCGGCTGCCTTCAAGTTTTCTTCCGTCCACCGGATATTTGGGTTTGCCTCATTGGCTCTTTTTTGATACAATTGAACTGAAGAGCTGGAACTGATGTCTTCCGGCTTTTGTGATGTTTGTTCCGGAAGGGCCAATGGGGCCAGGGAAAACAAACATTCTCCCCTGATTTGCAGAGGGGTTCTGCTGGTCACAAGCAGCTGCACACCCGGACACCGGTCTGTCAACTCGGATATCAGTTTAACATCTGTGGTCAGCTGTTCATAATTGTCCAGAATCAGGAGCATTCTTTTATCGTTCAGGTTGCTCATCAACAATTCCCGTACGGGCATTTTCCCGCTGTCAAAAAGACCCATTTCTGCGGCTATGGCTGATGCTACAAAATCAGGATCGTTTACAGAGGCCAAGGGAACAAATACCGCTCCGTCCCGGAAAAGATTCTTGCATTCATGGGCAAGTTGAAGTGCCAGTGTCGTTTTACCTGTTCCCCCTGCACCTGTGATGGTGATCAATCTTTCCCTACCTGCGCCGATCAGTTGTTTCAGTTTTGATATTTCCGATTCCCTTCCCAGGATGAGGCCTTTGACCACGGGGATATTTTTCGGGTAAGCTGGCGGCTCTTGCCTTTCACGCGCTTCTTCAAATCTTTCAGAGATCAAAAGTGCAAGATCGTTTTCAATTAAAATCCTAAGCTCGGTCGGTGTCTCAAAAGTCCTGTAACTCACTTTGCTTTCAGAATCGGAAATTCTTGCGAGCATTTCCTTTAGTCGATCCTGCCTTTCGGGCGCGGGTTCTTTGATATAGATCAACCTGGGTTTTTCCGCAGATAATATAAATTCGTCCTCCAGACCGGAGATCTCCATGTCTGGTGCAATCCAGCCGTAACTTTGCCAGTAAATCCCAATGAAAATCTGGCTTTGTTCCAAATAAGACTGATACAATTCTCTCGGAGGATGGGGCCTGGCCCCAAGTTCAAACATGACCGGAGTCATCAACAACCTGTCAATGGCCTCGCGGGCCATTTTTCTTTCTTCCGCCAGTTGCTTTAGCGTAGAACTTACGAATACCCGGAGGCGCTGGTCGGGAGTCTTGATGGTTGCCATGAATTTTTGGTTGTTTCCTTCAGAATGAATTAAAAAATTCCCAAGGAGACAATCAGGGCTTTTCGTTGCAATTCAACATCCACTGGACGCCAAAGCGGTCACACAGACATCCGTAGTAGGAGCCCCAATACATATCGTCCAGTTCCTGTTCAATGAGACCGCCTTCGCTTAATGCTTCTAACAGGCGCCTGGTTTCTTCTCGCGTATCGGGTTCCAGGTTGATAAATACATTGTTGCCCGGATGGATGTGAAAACCCATGGACTCCGGCGCGTCTGTACCCATGAGCACATGTCCGCCCATGATTTCAAGCGCAACGTGCATGACCAGGTTCTTGTCTTCATCGGAGAGCGGTGGAGCGTCATCAGGCATGGGCGTGTCGCCAAACCTGGTGATCCCGTCCATAAAGTCTCCCCCGAATACAGATCGGTAAAAAATAAAAGCATCTTCCGTATGCCGGTTAAAATTCAGATAGGTACTTACTCTTGCCATTTATTTCCTTTTTAATGAAATTACATTTTCTCACATAGGTTTTTTAAATGATTCAAGGCTTCGGGCCATACTTTCTTAAAATAGTTTGTACTTTCCTCATCCGCGGAATCAATATCCACAGCCAGCCTCGTTGTTTGCTCATGGTTGTGCAAAGTATAATTTTCAAGGGCTCCCTTCCAGGGGTCAACAGCGGGTCCTTCCATGATTTCGCGATCGCCATCTATCATGCCAATGTGCTCTATACTGATAAATTTTGAGGGAATGTGTTCGCGGATCCTGCTGATCATACCGGATGTTTTCCCATCACTTCCCTCTCCCAGAAAACGAACCAGGGAACCTTTTTCCCATTTTCCTTCGTAGTGTGACGCAGGATTAAAACAGACCGTCCATTTCCTGAAAAGTTCCGGATCGTGCAGAGCCCTGAACACCTTGGTGTGATCCGCCTGAATATCACATTCAAACAGAAGCAGATCCGACCCCTTTCTCTTTTGTGCGTAACGCTTGAAAGAGTCAATAATGGATTGCCATCCCGCCCTTTGCAGATCTTCAGCATTTATTTGCTCTGGCTCAAAACTCTCCTTTATGTGGGTCGTTCCATTTCTGTCTTCAAATTCAATGCGCACATTTCGACCATCCTCGAGTATATACTCAATCAGCTTTTCAGGTATGACCTGTGTGTACCGCCCTGTAAAATCAAACCCCATGCTGCCATCGCGAGCCTCCATCCTGGATTGAAACGTGCCGCCCACCCTTAAGTCGTTTTCTGCACTGGTCGTACACCAGTCCGGGCTTGCGGCATTCCAGCGGATCACGTGTCTGGGTTGTGTCCAGGTCTCCCATACCAGCGACACCGGTGCATCAACCAGTGTCTCAATCTCAATCCTGTTTTTTTTGTTTTCTTGCATGTTTGTCTAAAATTTTTTGCTCTGTTCAATATTTCGCGGCGATTCTGTAAATGAGTCTTCCTTGTTCCTGCTAAGGTCCACCCATCAGTCTAGTTCATTTTTTTCATTTCTGCTCTTTGCAGGGACAGCACCGGATAGTTTCTTACCTCTTTGTCCGCGGTCTCTGGTTTTGGCCCTGAAGTTACTTCAAAAATAAGTTTTCCTCCTGTCAGTTCATAACTTGCCGTAAGCAACTGACCGGACACATCAAAGACGCTGTACATTTTTTCTCCGAAGACCTGATCCGACAATTCTATGCCATCCCCCTCATCTGTCGCAAACACTCCCCTTGAAGCATCCTTAACCCTGAGTATATAATCCTTGACCATGGGTCTTTTGTCAGACAAATATTCCATTTTCCAGGTCCAGCTCAAGCTGTCCAGTTTCTGGACCGTGAATCTGACCGGTACAGAGTCCCTGAGGGATCCCAATTGATAGATGTACAGGGTTCCCTGCCAGATTCCTGCGCATTTATCCGGAAATAAAGTCTGTGACTTTATGCTGTCAGAGAAAAGAACCAAGCCTAAGAGCAAAATGATACCTCGCATAGAAAAGAGTTTACAAAAATTGTTCCTGAGTCTGCCACGGGATGTGTGATGATATGAAGTCCTGTTTAAATATGAACATTAAATGATCATGACAATCCGGCTCAGAACACGAAAAGAAGCCGGAGAACAAAAGTATTAACTTGAGCCGGTAGTATCAAGAATATTTTGTTGTATGGCGCATCGTACAAATTTACTTAATGCAATATAAAATTTCCACTTTTTATATTGTTTTCCAGACTGTGTTTCGAAGGAGAGCGGCAGGGCTTTTATGGGGATAAAGCGGGATAGTTTATACGATTCCCTGAATAAAATCACCAAGCTTGTTAAAAGCGCTTATTTTTGAACTATATGATGAAAACGGGCATTTGCATGAGTAAGTAAAAAACCTATGAGAAATTCCAGCATTCGCTTTATTGACCCTTCCATGGACCGGGGTCAGTTTTTTCCAACTCTTAGAAAAGAGGTGGACTCTTATTTTAAAGAGCGAAGGCTCTCAAAATATTCCAACCGTCAGATGGTTGTTAAGTCCATTGTTTTATTTTCATCATACATCTTGCCTTTTGCAGCAATCCTGATATTCAATCCTCCCCTGATCATCAGTTTGATACTATGGGCCCTGATGGGTTTTGCAATGGCCGGCATCGGAATGAGCGTTATGCACGACGCCAATCACGGTTCCTACTCAAAGAATCCCATGGTCAATAAAATTCTGGGGTTTTCCCTGAATCTGCTGGGGGGATCGGTTTTTAACTGGAAAATTCAGCACAACGTCCTGCACCATACCTATACCAACATAACCCACGTGGACGATGACATTGCGGACAAATTAATTCTCAAACTTTCTCCAAACACCCGCACCCGTTGGTACCATAAATTCCAGGTGCTTTATGCCTTGTTCTTTTATGCCATTGTGACGCTTTACTGGGCCACGTTCAAGGATTTCATCCAGTTCAAACGATACATCAGGGATGGAATGAATCAAAATACCAAGGCGCAAAACCGCAAGATTCTCTTTTTGATGATTCTGGACAAGCTGGCTTACTTTTCTGTTTTTATCCTGGTACCGGTTTTCTTTTTTGGCATTCCGATTGCCCAGGTGGTTGGTGGCTTTCTCCTGATGCACATGATCGCCGGCATCGTTCTGACAGTTATTTTTCAGCTGGCGCATTCGGTTGAAGGCACTTCCCATCCTCTGCCCAACGAGGATAATGTGGTAGAAAACAGCTGGGCGATCCATCAGCTGAACACAACCGTCAATTTTTCAAGAAACAATAAGTTCCTGACCTGGTATCTGGGCGGATTGAATTATCAGATAGAGCATCATTTGTTTCCCAATATTTGTCATGTTCATTATCCCGCCATTTCAGGAATTGTGCAATCTGTATGCGCCAAATTTGGCGTGCCTTATCTCGAAAATCTGTCCTTCTGGCAAGCGATTCGCTCTCATATCAAGACCCTCAATCGCTTTGGAGTAAGGGTGAACCTGGAAGAGGCGGTTAATTGATATTACACCCCTATCCTGCCAAGAGGTCTGAGGGGTTTTAAAAGTAATCTGACACTCAGGGGGCCGTATCCTCAAATACAAATTGCTCAGCTGTTTGATAACATGGCTGATCAAAACACACATTACAAATGAACAGGCAATCTTTCTTCAGCGTTTTGTCCCGCCCACGTGCCCTCTCTCCTTTTACTTTCTCCGGGGAAAGAAAGGGATAAATCGCGGAACAGTTTGCTGATATTTCCCATATTCAGGATACTTGGCCGCGCTGATCTCCTCGCTGAATTGTGAACTGCCCTGAAACAATAAAACCAACAATAGACATCCGGTGATACTCCAGTTAAACCACTGTCCGGAGGCCACTGCACCAAAAAGGTAAAAGCAAATCCAAATTGCCTGTTCCGCAAAATAATTGGGGTGTCTGCTGAAGGCCCAGAGCCCCTTATCCAGGAAACCCTTTTTGTGCTCATCCGTCAACTCCTCTCCTGAATGGATCCGCCTCCATTTTTCGGATTGAAATTTCCAGTGCTGAATGTCTGCCATTGCTTCAAATGCGATAAAAGCCAACATGAATACGGCAACCAGAAGGTCCGGGATGCCCAGGGGTGTGTCCCTGTATTGAAGAGCAACCACACATGGTAAAGTAAACAACAGTATCAGGACATTTTGGTATCCGGAGATGAAAAACAAATTGAAGAGGGTCCATTTCCAGGCAGGTTGAAACTCGGACTTTTGTCTGAGAATTTTCCAGCGATAGTCCTCCTCTCCTTCCCAAAATCTCAGGCGGTAGGCACCCTTTAGTGCAAAGTTGGCAGTAAGTCGAACGCCCCATATGGTCGCCAATACGGCCATTAAAACAAGTCTGGGTGAATACTCTCCTTCGATTGCCACCAGCCAGGCGTACACAATCGGCAGGATGCTCCACAATTTGTCGACCTGGCTGTTATTGCGCGTAAGCTCTCCCACCACAAAACACAACATGGCCGAGATCCCCGCAACCCAAAGAAGGCGGTGGATCAGCTCCCATTCCTGTGTACCCAATGCGGTTCCAAAAAAGTAACTGAACAGGGGTACTGCCAGAAGCGTAAGGCCCAGGATGAATGCTGTCGATATTATTTTCATACGGAATGGTTTTAATCTTTACACAATGGGTTCGATCTGCATTATTTTATTACAGGTGGTCCTTCTTTGTAAAAAGGAATGAAACTTTGCTGCCAAAGGTATTGCGATTATCTCATATCGGAATACCGGGAAAATGCTCCTTGCTCACTTCCTGTCTAATATTATTGCATTTCAGAAAGCTCAAGCTGATCCTTAACTAAAATGAACCGGCTGTCTTTCGCCAGCCAGCATTTCATTTGCGCTGCACATATAGTCCCTGCGATGGTCAACCCTTTCCTGACGGAGATGTCAATGCGACCCAAAACAAACAGCCCCGGATCGGTTGGAAATTATCGTGCTAGCTTTTGTGTTTTTCTGCAAAGGTCAGTTCGCAAAAAAATGTTCCATTGCTGAGTCCGCGTGTCCGGGGTGTGGAATCTCTTGTCAGCTGTAGCACAAAACTACATGTTATTGATTATCAGTTAAATATTCATATATATCCCCTTGTCAGGTTATCTCTCCTCGTACCTGGTGTCCATTGAAAAATCACCGTACCTAATCCGATTTTCATTTGGAGCAAATGCAAACAAGAACCTTTTAGAAGGATCCCTGGGTCGGATATTTAGGTAAAAAAAATGGAGTCACCGAAAGCAACTCCATTTTTAAATCTAACTGGAAAATGACTGCAACAGCAATAATCACATCCCTTCTTTCTCAGGTTTGGTGGTCACGTTCATGTCTCTCACACAGAGATACTTTCCATCGCGCTTTTGGAAGTAGGACATATAAAAACCCTTTTCCTTTTCTGTATCGGTTGAGTCCATTACCGTCCAGGAACCTATTTCAACTGCTGTATTTCCCTCTGCAAAAAGATCAACGACCTTATAGACGTTGTACATTCCGGACGAATCAGCTGCCATCCTTTCTGCAATTTTATTCCGGATGGCCGCTTTTCCGGTAACAGGCTCTGCATTCCGGTTATAGCTTACTGCGTCTTCTGCATAATAGGCTGCGACTCCATCTGCGTCTCTGGCTTTTTCCGCACTGGCAAAAGCATCCTCCATGGCCTGTATCTCAGTTTTCAATTTTTCCAGGTCTATTGCAGGAGGCGTGGTTTCAGCCGGTTTGGCACAGGACGCCCAGAACATAGCGGCCATTACTAAAAGCGTTAAAATTTGGTTTCTTGGTTTCATTGGTTGAAGTTTTGGTTTGTTGAATAATAGATAAAGGTAATAAATTTGGAAACACTTCGCACTTCTTAAATCAAACTTACACAAACAGGTTTATCAAACAGGTATTCAGTCTGGTTTGGGTCATGGGATAGGGTGAAATAATTCAGTAATGATCCCTGGTGCAAAATGCTGCATAGTTCAATTCTCTCAAAGAAGAAGCTTTTAACCTCGGGGCAATTCCTCAGGAATACAAAGGAAGGAAAAACGAGTACCGCTTCTGTTGGCAATGTTCCACGTGAAACATTATAAAAAGAAAAGGCAGCCTGTGACCAAAGACAGTTTAATAAAAAACAGGCTTGTTCCACGTGGAACAAAAAAGCCCGGGTAATTCGGCCCGGGCTTAAATAATTTCAACGGATATAAACCTATCTTACGAATTGATAACGCAATCCGGCTATGAGGCCAAACTGCAGGTATTTCTGTTTTAAGGGGTAGGCGTCTGTGGTAACAGAGCCCAGGTAATAACGAACAGAAGGTTCTGCCAAAAGCATCAATCCTCTGTTTAATTTATAATTCAGACCAAAGGACCCCACCAGGCTCAGAC
>CAYXKO010000084.1:0-8255 GCA_964465435.1 uncultured Saprospiraceae bacterium
CCAAAGTCGATCCATCCGAAATTTGGAGATCCCCGTTAAAATCCCTGAGCAGCCTGCCGTTTATTACAAAGGGAATTCCTTTGAAAAGTTTTGGCACGCCCCCGGTACTGAAGCACAGCACGCTGATAGAAAAGTTGCCCCTCATAAAATCCTGGCCGGAGGATGGAGGTGGGTTTGTGACCTTGCCCCAGGTGATCAGTTTTCCTCCTGGCAGTAACAAAATTTCAAAAGCCAATATCGGAATGTACCGCATACAATTGAATGGAAATGACTACAGCCTGAATGAGGAAGTGGGCTTGCACTATCAATTGCATCGGGGCATCGGTATCCACCACAGCGAATACAACCGCTCATCAGATGACTTCAAAATCACCATTGCGATCGGCGGTCCTCCTTCACATGCATTAGGGTCCATCTTTCCCTTGCCTGAAGGAATGAGCGAAGTTTTGTTTACGGGGTTGTTGGGGAACAGGTCATACCGCTACAGCTGGATGGATGGATACTTCATTCCATCGGATGCAGATTTTTGTATCACCGGCATCGTGCAAAAAAAAGACCTCAAACCCGAAGGTCCCTTTGGCGATCATTTAGGCTATTACAGCCTGAAACACCTGTTTCCCTTTATGAAGGTAAAGGGGGTTTACCACAGGACGGATCCCATTTGGCATTTTACCGTCGTCGGACGCCCTCCCCAGGAAGATTCATCCTTCGGCCTTCTGATCCACCAGATGGTCAGAGAACTCACATCCGATGAGTTCAAAGGCATAAAGGAAATCCATGCCGTGGATGCGGCAGGCGTACATCCGCTTTTACTGGCCATTGGCTCGGAACGTTACATGCCTTTCCGCGATATCAGACCCGAAGAGATCATTACGCAGGCATTCCACATACTTGGAAAAGGACAGACCTCCCTGGCAAAATACCTCTTTATTTGTTCGGACCAGGATAAGCAGGATCTGAGTACAAAAAATATCCACGGGTATTTTGACTACCTGCTCAGAAGAGTGGACTGGGAACGCGACCTACATTTTGTAACCCGAACCACCATTGACACTCTGGATTACAGTGGCGACGGTTGGAATGAGGGATCCAAGCTGATCATCTCTGCCCATGGCCATACCAAACGAGAACTGAGTCATGATTTACCCAAGGTGCCCGGAGATACAAGTCTCAGGAACCTCCATTTGGTTCAACCGGGAATAGTCACAGCGGAATTATCTGAATTTGTGAATTACAGTGAGGAGAAACAAAAACTGGCCAGACTGGAGTCTGAATTAGACATTCCGGATTGGAAAGGACATCCGCTGCTTGTGATCTGTGATGACGCAGGTTTCACAGCAGCAAACCTGCAAAATTTCCTTTGGGTCACATTTACGCGCAGCAACCCGGCGCAGGACGTATACGGTGCCGGTTCCTATATCCGCGACAAGCACTGGAGCTGTAAAGGCACGCTGATCATCGACGCGCGCAAAAAGCCTCATCATGCCCCGGAACTGGTGCCTGATCCGGAGATATCCGAAAAAGTATCCAGGATGCTGAGTGAAACCAGAGGCCTTGAAATGTATGCCTGATGCTCCCGCTGCCAGAAAAATTTCGTTCCGTCATACAAGACCTATTGGGAGCCGATGAATCCGCCGCCCTGGAAGCAGCTCTTGCTGAGCCTTCACCTGTGAGCATCCGTCTGAATCCCTTGAAGCCCGGGCATCATTTTGAGCACCTGGAGCAGGTGCCCTGGTGCAAGGACGGATTTTACCTTCCCTCGAGGATCAGTTTTACCCTGGACCCTTATTTCCATGGTGGCCATTATTACGTCCAGGAAAGCTCCTCTATGTGGCTGGATCATGTGATCCGTTCATTGGAACTGCCAAAAAACGCAAGTGTACTGGACTTATGCGCTGCACCGGGAGGCAAGACCACTTTGGTGGCCGGAGCTTTGGGCAAAGATTCCCTCATACACGCCCATGAGACCGTTTCCCAGAGGGCAGAGATCCTGAGGCAAAATCTGGTCAAATGGGGTTACCCCAATTTCCTGGTGAGCGTTGGTGCCATCCAGAAGCTGCCTGCATCCGGACTGCTGTACGACCTGGTGTTGGTGGATGCCCCCTGTAGTGGAGAAGGCATGTTTCGAAAGGAACCCGATGCCATACTTCAGTGGAATGATCATAAGGTCAACAAATGCCATTTTATGCAAAAAGAAATCCTCCAGACAGCTTCCGCCCTGGTAAGGCCGGGGGGATTTCTGATCTATTCGACCTGTACATTCAACAGCAAGGAAAACGAGGAAAGCCTGGAAAGCATAACGGGTGAATCAGATTTTGAAAGCATGCCCCTGACGTCTCACAAAATGTCCGATTCGCTCAAAGCAACAAAAAATGGAAGGAATATATTTTACCGATGCCTGCCCCACAGAATACGGGGCGAGGGTTTCAGCTTTTCCATCCTGAAGAAAGCAAACCGGGAAAAAGCTGAATCTACCAGCACAAAAAAATCCGGATTTAAGGATGCCGGCAAGCCTAATGCCCGCTATATGATGGAAAAGCATCTCTCCGACCCCGGCTCCTACAGGCTTGCCGAATATGAATCCGGATTTAGCGCCATTCCAGAACCTTGGGTGGAAGCTTACCAATGCCTGAGAAACGCAAGAATACCCATGCTGCACGCGGGCATCCCATTGGGAAATTTCAAAGGCAATGACTGGGTTCCCAATCATGCCCTGGCATTGAGCACGGAACTCAGGACAAATCTGGAGAAAGTGCCCATGAATATATCTCAGACCCTGGACTATCTGAGGGCTATAGAACCCAATGACCTGCCCGGCATCGAGGCAGGCCAAAATAAATGGTTTCTGGCTAATTTTGAAAGCGTAAATTTGGGCTGGTTAAAGCTAATCGGCCATAAATTTAAAAACTACCTGCCCAAAGACCTCAGGATTCGCAATCTCTAATTTTGGAATATGACCAGATCTAATCTCCTGTTGTTTCTTTCAATTTGCCTGGCACCTTTAAAAGGCCTGACCAACGGCATTCCAGAACTCGACCAATGTCATGCAGAATATAAAAACGGAATCCTCGAAGTCTTTTATGATCTGAGCGACGAAGAGGAATCCAGGATCAGGGTCAGCTGCAAGGTATTTGATCCGTCGGACCATAGTCTGATCGCCATCGACCAAATGGAAGGAGACGTGGGACCAATGGTACCTACAGGCGCCAACAGATCCATCAGGATCCGCTTTGCCAACCCGGCCGCCCTTCCCTCTGAGATCAGGGTGCATCTTTCGGCTCATGACGGCGAACCCATCCAGGTTGCGGATATTTTACGGGAGGTTTCCGAATCCAGCCTGCAAAACAACCTGCTCTCCATCCAAGGCAAGAGACATGTTGTGAATGACCCGGCCTTTATGGAAAAAGCCAGACAAATCCTGCGCGATTACAGCTCGGCGCATCTGCCAACCAAAGTCCTGAATGGCACTTTGCCCAATTACCAGGTGGTCAATATCGAAGGAAACCAGTGGGGTGCCGAATCTCCCAACCTCATCCAGGTCATAGATGCGCACTACGACACGTACGGCATTTCTCCCGGAGCTGACGACAATGGGTCCGGGGTGACCGGCGTCATGGAAGCCATGAAGGTCCTCTCAAAATACTATTGCAAGAAGACCATCCGCTACCTCTTTTTTGACCTCGAGGAAGCCGGTCTCATCGGAAGCCTTTTCTATCTCAACAATCAGAGACTACCGGCAGACCGGATTGAAAATTGCATAAACTTTGAGATGATCGGGTACTACAGCGAGCTCGACAATTCACAGGACCTGCCTGCAGGTTTCAATATTCTTTTTCCCAATGAATTCAACCAGATCATCGCAAACAAAAGAAGAGGCGATTTCATCACCAATACCGGCAATACCCTGTCGAAAAACCTGACCCAGGTTTTTTCCAACTCAGGAAAAAATTTCGTGCCCGAGCTTAAAATAATTTCGCTGGAAGTCCCCGGAAACGGTTCTGTGGCACCCGACCTGAGAAGAAGCGATCATGCCATGTTCTGGGACAAGGGCATTCCCGCACTCATGATCACTGATGGCGCCAACTTCAGAAATAAAAATTATCATACTCCGCGCGACTCAGCGCATTTGCTGAACTTTAAGTTCATGTCTCAGGTGGTACAAACCAGCATAGCCTCCCTGATAGAATTGGCCGGTGTCGAACATGCCACAGCCAAAACACTGGACCTCAGACTTGAAACATCCGTTGAAGAAGATCTCAAAGGCATGCCCGGACTCAGCTACTACCAGGGCATGCTAACCATCACCACCGCCGGAACCGGATCGGAATTCAATTTCAGATTATTCGATCTGGAAGGACATCTGATCAGGGAGAAAAGGCTGAACCCGGATGAGGAAATTCAATGGCAGGTCGACGGTCCCCCGCGCATCCATTTTATCCAATTCCAAACGGGTCAAAAAACATACACCCTAAAGTTTCTGAATCACTGATGAAAGCAAGGAAAAGGCATGTATTCCTTTTGCTGGGCTCCAATCTGGGACGCCGCAGTTACCAGATCAAAAAAGCAATCAGCCTGCTTTCAGGCCATTTGGGCCCCGTGGTGGCAGAAAGCGCCTTTTATGAAACGGAACCCTGGGGCGTTCAAGCCAACCAGGACCCTTATCTTAACAAGGCAGTAAGATTTGACACCGATAAAAGCGCCCGGGACCTGCTCAACCTGTGTCTTGAAACAGAGCAAATCATGGGAAGGGTCCGCGATCAGCAAAATGAACCCAGGAAAATCGACATCGACATCCTGCTGGCTGGCGACGAAATAATCGACACCGATAGTCTGAAAATTCCTCATCCCAGAATGAATTTTCGTAATTTTGCACTGATCCCTCTGATGGAAATTGCCGCCGAGGTGATTCATCCGGTGGAAAATAAAACCATAGAGGACCTTTATTTTGATTGCAGTGACCGGTTGGAAGTAATACGAAAAGATGAGTAAGAAGATACCATATAGCTACATTTGCATCGAAGGCAACATCGGCGCCGGGAAAACCACCCTGGCCACCATGTTGGCGCAAGAGCTTAAATGCAGGCTGATCCTGGAAGAGTTTGCCGAAAATCCATTTCTGGAATACTTCTACAGGGACAAGGAACGGTACGCGCTTCCAACTGAATTATTTTTCCTGGCAGAAAGACACAAGCAGCTTCAAAACACCATTCTGAACGAAGACCTGTTCGCGGACTTTACCCTAGCGGATTACTCGCCGGTCAAGAGCCTTCTCTTTGCCAGTCATAACCTCAACGAAAGTGAGTTCTCCCTTTTCCAGAGGATCTACCACTCCATGAACAACTCAATCCCCCGTCCGGACCTCATTCTGTACCTGCACAGACCCGTCGAGAAAGTTAAGGAACACATATTCAGCAGAGCACGCTCCTATGAGCTGAAAATTGAGGATAAGTATCTTGAAGAGGTACAGGACTCCTATTTTGAATTTTTCAAATCACAAACCATATTGCCGGTTTTGGTGTTGGATGCAGAGCATATTGATTTCATTGGAAACCCCAAACACTTTCATGAAATCAAAACCGCCATTCATCAAAAATACCAGCCCGGACTTCACCATCTCAGAATATTATTTTAAGAAATCATGACAAATTTTCTAAAGACGCTTTTTGCATCCTGCCTTGGCACGCTGATCGCCTTGTTTCTTCTGTTCTTCATCCTGATGGGCATTGGCGCATCCATGGCCTCCAGCAGCCTGGATGGGGGCAAAACCATGCACGTGGAAGCCAACTCCATACTCAAACTTTCCATACCTGAAATGCTGCCCGAGCAAACGGACAATGTGCAATTTGCAGGATTCTCGCTGAATGAACAGCAAATGATCGGAGTGCACGACCTGGCAAAGTCAATTCGCCGGGCCGCCAGCGATGAAAAGATCAAGGCCATTTATCTCACAGGCTCCATCATGAATCATGGATACGCCAGCCTCAAGATCGTCAGGGACGCTCTTCTTCAGTTTAAGGAATCCGGCAAACCCATTATTGCCTACAGCCTCAACCTGGATCACAAAAATTATTTCCTCATGTCCGTGGCTGACCAAATCCTGGTGCATCCCCTTGGATTTATTGACATGAGGGGCTTCAGCTCGTCCATTCCATTCTTCAAGGAGATGATGGAGAAAATAGGCCTTAAATTCAATATTTACTACGCCGGTGAATTCAAATCAGCCACCGAACCTTTTCGCCTGGAAAGAATGAGTCCTGAAAACAGACTGCAACTTTCAGAATACCTCCAGGAGCAACTCAGCATTTACACCGAACAAGTGGCCCTGAGCCGTGGAATACCCACCGATCAGATGCTCCAGATCTTTTCGGAGTTCAAAGCCAATTCGCCTCAGCGCGCATTGGAACTGAATGTCATTGACAGCCTGGCCTACGAAACGGACGCATTGACCATGATCAAAAGAGCCATTGGACAAGATCCGGATGCAAAAACACCTTTTATTTCCATAGAAGATTACTTTACTGCAACGGCTCATGATGATGAGGATTACAGCGCCAAAAGCAAGATAGCCGTGGTATACGCAGAAGGCAATATCACAGACACCAAAGGACAGGAATCCGAGATTGGCAGAAAATACCTCAAAATACTGAGGGATATCCGCCAAAATAAAAACATCAAAGCGGTGGTATTAAGGATCAACTCGGGTGGCGGAAGCGCCATCATGTCCGATGAGTTTCTGAGAGAAATAGACCAGATCAGGAACGAAGGCAAACCCGTAGTGGTCAGCATGGGTGATTATGCGGCCAGCGGCGGATACTACATCGCATGTCATGCGGACAGCATTTTTGCCAGCCCGCATACCCTGACAGGATCTATCGGTGTGTTTGCCATGATCCCCAATTTCAAGGTAATGACCGGTGACAAAATCGGAATTGACTTTGACACAGTGGGTACAGGTCCCATGGCCTCCAAATTTAACCTGAGCATGGACTGGACACAGTCCGAAGCCGGCATCATTCAGGAAAATATCAACCACACTTATGAAACCTTCTTGAATGTGGTGGCTCAGGGCCGCAAAATGACCCGCGATCAGGTCCATGAGGTCGCCAGAGGAAGGATCTGGTCCGGCAGAAAGGCCAGAGAACTGGGCCTGGTCAACAGAATAGGCGAATTGCCGGATGCCATAAAGGCTGCGGCCGCACTCGCTTCCCTGGAAAGATACCGAGAGGATGAATATCCCAAACAGAAAGATCCCTTTCAAAAGCTGCTGGATGAACTGCAAGGCAGGGATGAGATCAGCAACCGCATCAGTGAGACCATCCTCAAGGAATCCGCCGGCGAACTGTATCCCTACCTCAAGGAATGGCAGGAGATCAGAAAAAACAAGGGAATTCAAATGGCGCTGCCTGTTAAGCCGGTATTCTGATGATCCGGCCTGCAGGGTTTCTATGAAGCTAGGCAGGAGCCTGATCTAATTTAAAGCTTATTTCCTCCGGCGATCCGGAGCTTGCCTGCTTTTAGTCAAAGAAAGGATTGAGTAAACATGGACATACCTAAGCCGACTATAGGATCGGACCTGCGCAGCACAAGACCCACTCAGTTTGGGCAATTAAAATCCTACCCCATTGCTGAGGCCGGTTTGCAATAAAGTAATTTGATCAGATAATACCCTTCTCCGCCAGATAGCGTTCTGCATCCAGTGCAGCCATGCAGCCTGAGCCTGCCGCAGTCACTGCCTGCCTGTAAACGCGGTCCTGCACATCGCCTGAAGCAAAAACACCCGGCACATTGGTCCTGGAGGTACCAGGAATGGTTTTGATGTATCCCATTTCATCCATGTCCAGCCAGTTTACAAAGGGATCGGAATTGGGTTTATGGCCGATGGCAATAAAAAATGCCTTGATCGGAATTTCGGATATTTCTTTGGTCTGGTTGTTGATGATCCGCATTCCGCTCACCTCTTCCTCACCCAGGATATCCAGGGTTTCTGTATTCCAATGCACCTCAATCACGGGATTGCTCAGGACCCGCTCCTGCATGATCTTGGAAGCCCTCATGTGATCTTTTCTTACCAACAGGTGCACCTTAGGGCATAGCTTGGACAGGTAGCTGGCCTCTTCGGCTGCGGTATCACCTCCCCCAACTACTGCTACCTCCATGCCCCTGAAAAAGAAACCGTCGCAAACCGCGCAAGCCGAAACACCCCTGTTCATCAATCTTTGTTCTGAAGGCAGGCCCAACCATTTGGCACTGGCTCC
>CAYXKO010000085.1:0-8238 GCA_964465435.1 uncultured Saprospiraceae bacterium
TGAAAGACTTGAAATAGTGATTAATGAAACTTCAAAGTTCATTACAGACTTTTTTTCGGTTTTAGACGATATTACAAGAATTAAATCTAAATTGGATAGTTACTTCCTAGACTTAATAAAAAATGTAAAGACTAATTTGGACAGCCGGTTTCAGAACGCCCTGCATATCATTTTGAAAAATTTCGGTGTAGTGAATGTTCAAACAGATTTAGACATTGGATTGAGTCCAAGGCAGTTAAGAAGGTACTTTGAATATTATGTTGGCGACACGGCTAAAACATTCAGTCAGGTAGTACGTTTCCAAAACATTCTGAACGCCAAGCCTTCAACACAAAGTCTCAAGCAAAATAAAATATTCTTTAACCTTGGCTATTATGACCAGGCTCATTTCATTAAGGAGTTCAAAAATTTTTATGGTGTAACACCGAGCAAAGCATTCGGAAGATAAAATGTCCGTTTTTTACAAGTCCGGCGATTAAATCGCCTGTATTTTTGTGTCATTATTAACTTAATAATGGATAAAATATGAAACTCAACGCAGGAATTCTCACAGAAAAATTGGCAGAAAGCAAGGCTTTCTATACTGGCAAATTAGGATTTGGGGTAACATTTGAAAACGAATTTTACCTCTTGATGCACACACCAAACCGACAAGCTGAACTAAGTTTTTTACTTCCGCATCACCCGACACAGCAACCTTTTTTCCACAAACCTTTCAAAGGACAAGGAATGTATTTAACAATTGAAGTGGATGATGTGGACACCATTTACAACGACCTTAAAAATAAAGGAGTAGAAATTAAAGTTGATTTACGAGATGAACCTTGGGGCGACAGGCATTTTGCTATTGAAGACCCTAACGGAATAGGCATTGACATAGTGAAATATTCACCACCTCAAGAATAATGCTATGAAAACGATCAAAAAGAAAAGTTTGAAAGGAGCAAAAAACATCGGTACTACCATTCTGAGACGACTGAATGAAATTGGTGTTTATTCTCTTGCAGACTTAGCGGATATGTCGCCTGTAAAGGCTTACAAAAAAATATGTGAACAAAATCCAGGCAAGACTTTTCCTGTTTGTTATTACCTTTATTCACTAGAAGGTGCTTTGCTTGACTTGCATTGGGACGACTTGCCAAAGGACTTGAAAAAGGATTTACGGAAACAAGTCGGAAAATGAAAAAGCACATAAGCACAACATTGTATAAGAGCAATAGCGGTTGAAGTGATATATCGAAGGTCAGTACATTTAATAAACCTTTGTGGTGGCAGACAGGAAATCGCCTTAAAATCCGCTACTGCTCATACACCCGCCCGTTACCTCAAATTTTGAAAACCAATAATAACCAATTTAAAAAAAAAAAAAAACATGACAAATTCAATTAAACTTCTGACCACACTGATGGCAATTATTTGTTTGTCCTCATTTACTGTTAAAAACCCGAGTGATTTTATTGGAACGTTTGGCGTTTCAGGATCAGACCCTTCTCAAATCAAATTAATAATTAATTCGGACAACACTTTCTATTATCAAGACTTTTCAGTTTCAGATAAAAAAATATCGCTTAATGGCCATTGGACATTAAAAGGTGAAAAGGTATTACTGATTAGTAACGACTCGAATATTAAGTTTCATAACGCCTGGTCTTTTACTAAAAATGGAAAAGTTGCCAAATCACAAAAAGGACTTTGCATTTACCGGCTTTGCAAAATTGACGGAAAATAAAACTGGCTATAAGAGCACCAACCCAAAAGTGGCGGCTCAGTGGTTAAAACAAGTATTGTGCTTCCTTCAAAGTTTGTGCTTGGTTGACAGTCCCGTCTCTGGCTGGATGAATTTTGTGCTTCGAATTCGCCAACTGCAGCAATACGCAAGACGCTCCATTCAAATCACTTAAACTTAACGAATCTTCAAAAAAGAAAACAACAGATATAAATTAAAATAACAAATCATGCCACTGATCAATCCTCACATTAATTTCAATGGAAACGCTGAAGAAGCTTTTAATTTTTACAGATCCGTATTTGGCGGCGAGTTTACAAAGCTTATGCGATTCAGAGATATTGCCGGTGATGATTTTCCGGTGACAGAAAAGGAGGCCAATAAAATAATGATCATTGTCTTACCTGTCGGCAAAAACAATTTAATTGCCAATGATGTACCCGAAAGCCTGGGAAGAACAAACGAAAACGAGAACAGAAGTAAAATTTCCATAAGCGCAGAAAGTAAGGAAGAAGCAGACAAGCTATTCAGCGGACTTTCCGCTGACGGACAAATTGAAATGCCTGTTTCTGACAGTCCCTGGGGCACTTACTTTGGAATGTTCAGGGACAAATACGGCATAGAGTGGATCGTGGAATTTGACCCCAATAATTAATGATAAATTGGCCAATATTAAAATTACAAAATGCGAACAAGGCTTCCTCGTCAAGAAGGATGACTCTTTAATCTGTTAATTTCTTTATCCAAATCTGACAGAAATCACAAAGTCAGGCATTTTGGGAGGTTTTTAAGCTGTACAATTTTAGGGATGTTTACATTCTGACAGTTTTAAATAATAACACCATCACGATAACCCTATTCCGACCACTCTGATTCAGAGACATTGGGCCCAAGAATTAAAACCGGATTACATCAATTCCAACAGGACTTGTCCTATCTTTGGGTTAAAAATTACAAATACCATAAGTTTAAAAACCACCCCATCCGTCAAAGACAATGACTAATATATTCCTATAAACAGGCAAAATACGATGCAAGAAAGGACATTCATTAAAAACATCCATATAGTAAACGAGGGAAAAATTACCCTTGCCGATCTACTGATTGAAAATGGAATAATACAAGCCATCGGCTCACTGAATACCGAATACCCTGCAAGAGTCATTGATGGAACCGGCAAGTACCTGTTTCCCGGCATCATTGACGGGCAAGTTCATTTTCGAGAACCAGGACTAACTCATAAAGGCGATCTCTATACAGAAAGCAAAGCTGCCGTTGCGGGTGGGGTCACATCTTTTATAGATATGCCAAATACTATTCCGAATGTATTGACGATTGACCTATTAAATGAAAAATACCGAATTGCCTCGGAACAGTCTTTAGCCAATTTTGGCTTCTTTTTGGGCGTAAACGGGGACAACATTGATGAAGTAATCAGACTCGATACTTCAAAGTTATTGGGTGTTTCTGATGACGGTCTTTACTTTACCAAAAAAGGAAACTTACTTGCAGACAGTCCTGAAACAATGGAAAAACTATTTGCCCATTGTAAATGCATCATTGCCATTCACTCTGAAAAGGAACAGATTGTAGAAGAAAACGAAAACATTTACCGGGAGAGATATGGTGAAAACGTCCCCATAGAAAACCATCCTCTCATCAGAAGCGAAAGGGCTTGCTATGAGGCCACTGAAAGGGCCATTACCCTGGCAAACAAACACAAGGCCAGACTTCATATTCTGCACCTGAGCACTGAAGCGGAAACCCATCTTTTTCGCAACGACATCCCCCTCCAACAAAAAAATATTACCACAGAAGTTTGTGTTCATCACTTGTGGTTTTCCGACAAGGACTATAAACGTCTGGGAACTTTAATTAAATGGAATCCAGCCATCAAAACAGAAAAGGACAAAAAAGGCCTTTTGAAAGCGCTACTGGATGATAGGATAGACATCGTTACAACCGATCACGCTCCCCACACTTTGGATGAAAAGCAGAAACCCTATTTTCACTCCATGTCCGGAGCTCCCATGGTCCAGCATTCTTTGAATATCATACTTGAGTTCTACAAACAAGGCCTTATTTCATTGGACAAAATCGCTGAGAAAATGTGCCACAATCCTGCCATACTTTACGGAATCGAAAAAAGGGGATTCATTCGCGAAGGCTACTTTGCAGACCTGGTCCTTGTTGACCTCCATGAAAACTGGACAGTAAGCAAGGAAAATATTTTATACAAATGCGGTTGGTCCCCACTGGAAGGAACTACTTTTCAATCGAAAGTGACTCATACAATTGTCAATGGAAATTTGGTATATGACAACGGCCAATTTAACGAAGTCCATAAAGGACAAGCATTAAAAAAGAATAAGACAATTTTACATTAGCATTGCAATATAGAATTTAATTAATTTCAGAACAACAAAACAATTCTCATGAAAAAAGTAACCGGCATCGGAGGCATCTTTTTCAAATGCCAGGACCCCGACAAGATGAAAGAGTGGTACAGCAAAAACCTGGGATTTGCCACCAATCCCTACGGGGCAGTTTTTGAATGGCACCAGGGCGCCGACCCTCAGAAAAAGGGATTTACCAACTGGAGTCCCTTCAAACAGACTACCCAATATTTCGATCCTTCCACCAAAGATTTTATGATCAACTACCGGGTCGAAAATCTGGAGGCGCTGGTGACTGAACTCCGCCAAAATGGCGTGGTCATACTGGACGAGATAGAAACCTACGATTATGGCAAATTCGTCCACATTCTCGATGCGGAAGGCAACAAGATCGAACTCTGGGAACCCAACGACGAGGAGTATGAGCGGTTGGGGAAAGACCTGGGGGCTGAAACGATCAAGTAGACAATTCCAGGCATTCCCGATGCCAAAAATGGCAGAAATTGAAATCTGAAGCATAATTCAGATAGGGTAAAATACCCGCTTGCTTTTTCACCCATCCGCCAGGAATGGCAAAAATAGCTTCCTAAAAAGCAGGATTCAATGCATATCCGACTGCCCTGGAAATCACAATCAACTGGCAGGATGACGGATGTCATAGTCAATCCCTGGCTTGAAGATTAAATTTGCCATAATTAATTTACGAATAAATTAAACATTGACTTATGAAAAAGTGGATGCCGGGCTTATGCTTTGCACTATTTTCAATCTGGGTGTCGGGCCAGCCCTCTATCTTGGACTTAAGCTTTAACAGCACCGGCGTTAAGCAAACAAAAATCGGGCAGACTTACAACAGAATATCAACAGTTCTAAAGCAGGTTGACGGTAAATTGTTGGCAGTTTCCAATTCAAATATAGGTTTGAATAATAATATCTCACTTATCCGATATATGGAGGATGGCAATCTGGATAAAAGCTTTGGAACAGAAGGAGTAATCAATTCCGGTCCATTGGGCGGATATTCATCCGTGTATTCACTGGCTGCCGCACTTCAGGCTGATGGAAGAGTTGTCGTGGCAGGCAATGTAAAAGACGGATATACCTATCATACCATCATCATCAGGTTTAAACCCAATGGACAGTTGGATTCAAGCTTTAACGCAACCGGATTTCGGATCATAAAAATGGCTGCCACCTCCTATCCAAACGCAATCGGCATTCAAGCTGACGGAAAAATCGTAGCGGCAGGTGAGATCAGAAGCACGAGCAATTCCAACATTATTGCGATCCGATTGACCACCACAGGCAATCTGGATACCGGATTTGGAACCAACGGCATCTCCACCATAGACATCAATGGCTCCAGCGATTATTGCAGTGCCATGGCCATTGCCTCCAACGGCGGCATTTATTTGGGGGGCTATACAATAAACGATGATTTTTACGAAGACTGTGCCCTGCTCAAATTGAACAGCGCAGGCAAAAAAGACAATAGTTTTAGCGGAGACGGCATCGTTGTAACTGATGTCGCAGGATTTAATGACCAAATCTCCGGAATTGCAATCCAAGCCGATGGAAAAATTGTAGCCACTGGCAGCACCGATGATGCAAACTTTAATAACAGATTTGCCACCCTTAGGTATACCAGTTCCGGAAATCTTGACTCCGGATTTGACCAGGATGGAATGACATTAACCCAGCTTGGCAATCTATCCTCAGAGGCCAAAAGCGTAATGATCCAAAGCGATGGAAAGATCGTTTGTGTAGGCGCGGCCAGAATGTCAGATAATGTCTGGAATGTAGCAGTTGCGAGGTATACAGCATCGGGAGCCTTAGACCCGGCATTTTCGGGAGATGGAAAAGTAACCACCCAAAATGTGGGTTCGGAATCAGGAAAATCGTTTTTTATCCTACCGGACGGCAGTTTGCTTGTTTGGGGCAGCACAGGAATAAATGGAAATAACGGAGCACTGTTAAAATATACATCCACCGGAAACCTGGATCCGCGATTTGGAATAAATGGCATTACGGAGCAAAAACTTTACCAAACCCATTCCTTTGTCAGCGACCTGGCGATCCAATCCGATGGTAAAATCCTTGCAGGTGGCACTACAAGCGGCAATTTTTACAATGCCATGGCCTCTGTCCGCCTTCAGGCAAACGGCCAGCCAGACAACAGCTTTAATCAGGACGGTATTGTAGAAAGCTACTTATTTGTCACAAACCTGGATGGAAAAAGCCTGGCACTCCAATCCGATGGCAAAATCATCCAACAGGGAATTCATAAAATGGAAAGCAAAAATGAAGAGATCATATTGGTGAGATACCTCGCCAACGGAAACCTGGATGAAAATTTTGGAAGCAATGGAAAAGTGACGACCGATGTGGGTACATCGGATGATGTCGGGGTGTGTATGTCAATCCAGTCCGACAACAAAATAATTGTGGCAGGATATTCCTACAATGGGCAAAATTATGATTTCATGATGACCCGCTACCTGTCCAATGGATCTCAGGATAACAGTTTTAGTGCAGATGGCAAAATCATCATGCCCTTTGGCTCCACAGGCAATGACGGCGCTCAAGCCATTGCGGTTCAGAAGGATGGAAAAATACTGGTGGGTGGTTTCACAGAAGTCAATAATGAAACTCAATTTGCCATCATGCGATTCACGCCACAAGGAAATTTGGACCAGACATTCAACAATACCGGAAAGCTAAGCATTGACGTCAGTGCTGAAGGAAATGAAGCCATAAAGGCAATCAAAATTCAGCAAGATGGAAAAATAATCCTTGCCGGAGATGCATTCAACGGCGTGAATAATGATTTTGCCCTTGTCAGAATAAACCCCAATGGAAGCCTGGATAAAAGTTTTTCAGGAGATGGGATTCTGATGATCGACATCAATAATAATTACAATGAGGCTGCCGATGCCGAAATGCTGACAGATGGAAAAATCATCATTGGAGGAAACTGCATTGTCAACAATTATTATGAATTTGCACTTGCCCGAGTAACAAGTGATGGTCAATTGGATCCTGGTTTTGCAGATCGAGGAATTGCCATCCTTGCAATTGGCCCGGGAAATGACATTCTTTCCTCCATCGCCTTGCAGTCAGATGGAAAATTATTACTTGGGGGTAGCAGCTATATAGATTACAGGGTTGAGTTCACTGTGGCTAGAGTCCTTACAAAATTGAATGTAGGTGTCCTGGATCATGAATACGAACCCTTTCCTCTCCAGTATTATCCCAATCCTATCTCAACAGAAATAAACCTGGAATACGATTTGACCCAGGAGGAAGAAATCAGCATAAGTTTGATGGACTTATCAGGCAATGAGGTGGATCCCTTGATGATTAATGAAACAAGACCTCAGGGGCATCATGTTGAGAGCCTGACTTTGCATAAGAAAATTGTGGATGGACCTTATATTTTAAAAGTAAGCACTGCCAAAAAAAGTATAACAGTAAGACTAATTAAAATTACCCAATAGCAGCAATCCCTTGCAACTGAGTAAATATTTCATTGGCATGGTTTACTACGAGATTCTTATTTTTAAATAACCCTGATCTTCACAGAACATTTTACTCCCTGGGGATCCATGATGGTCAGCGTATGACCGCCTGATCCTGGTTTCAGTTGCATCTGATGATCTCCCAACGTGCTGCCGAGAAAATCCTCATCCAAAAACCAATACAAGGTAGCACCGGGATCCTGATGAATGGCCCTGAACAGGAATTCGTTTTGCTTTCCATCCAGATCCAGGGGGGCAGAAATTTGAGCCAATTCATTGGGATAAATGAACCCAAGGGGCAGGACCTGGGATTCTAATTCCGGCGCACAGGACGGATGCATCGGGGGAAGGCTTTTGTAAGATGGATCTGTTCGCTTGTAAAAATGATCCACCACAGCGGGCAAGACCAGGGCCGGAACTTCCAGAGCCGTCAGGGGGCAAGACTTGTGCAGGCGGTACCGGTGGTCCTCCGAGACCAAAATGCTGCGGTGATAAGGACAGACCGGCAGATTGTGTTCCGGGCCGGGACTAAAGATCGTATCCCGGTCCGGGCAATCAGGTCCGGGACTATAGCCTGTAAGGGTGCAAACCGGCCTTC
>CAYXKO010000086.1:0-8212 GCA_964465435.1 uncultured Saprospiraceae bacterium
CACCGGGTCCTGCCGCCGTCTACGGGCAAGTTTATGCCGGTAATGTATGAGGCCAAGGGAGATGCCAGAAAAAGTACGGCATTTGCTATCTCTTCAGGCTCTGCAAACCTGCCCATGGGAATGGCACTTTTCATGCGTGCCGCAATTTGCTCCGGGTCAGCATTTTGATGGCCCGACTCCCTTGAGATAATTTCGCTTAATCGGTCCGTGGCCGTTGCGCCCGGTAATACATTATTTACTGTAATGCCGGAGGCTGCCAGTTCGTTGGCCAGGGTCTTGGCCCAATTGGCCATGGCTGCCCGGATGGTATTGGAAACGCCCAGATTGTCCAGGGGCTGTTTGACTGAGGTAGAAATGATATTGATGATGCGGCCGTAGGCCAATTTTTTCATCCCGGGCAAGAGTCCTTGCATCAGGGTATGAGAAGCCAGCACATGTTGACGAAAGGCGTTTTCAAATGCAGACAGGTTGGCCTGCTCCAATTTGCCAGCCGGAGGGCCTCCGGTATTGTTGATCAGAATCGCATAGTCCCTTATGGACGACAGCCTTGCGGCGAGCTCCGAAAGGGCTTCGGTCTCCGACATATCAGCTATGATGGAATCGTGGGGTTGATCTTCGGGTCTGGGTAGTTCTACCAGTACCTTATTGAGTTGACCAGCGTCTCTTGCCAATATGGTCACCGTGGCTCCTTGCCCGGCCAGGGCAATAGCCACTGATTTTCCGATTCCTTTGCTGGCTCCGCATACCAAGGCTCTTTTACCGCTCAGATTCATTCCTGTCATACATTGATCTTTTGTCTGGTTGCAAAACTAATCAGCAGAAGAGAATTCCTGTGATTTAATGTTTTTTCGCGTTTTGCCATATCTCTTATCTTTAAGGCATCAAGAGGCGATGGCACAACAGGTCTGGTATATGAAGGATATCACAGGCGATGAATACACGCTTGGATTATATCATGGCGAAGAATCCGGCAATTTGATGGTTTACCTGAACAATGCCATTATGATCATTGATTTTAAAATCAATGGTAACAAGGATTATCATTTTTATATCGGACACGAGTTTATGCATCTTCGCATCGTGAAAAAATCGGACCAGTACGAGTACCAGCTTTCCGTGGACACGGAGTCCGACACCCCTTATAATTTATCCCTGCGGAAAGGAGCCCGGGAAGAACAATCTATGATGATGGTGGGCGTGGGAATAATTATAGTTTTACTTTTATTGTTCTTTATTTACAGAAACTTACTTTGACGATCTGATATAACAGATCCAAATAAAAGTCCATATGGAAATATCCGGTCTCGTATTGATTTGTCTCGTTTGCTTCGGAGGGTCGCTCCTGACTTTTTTTTCCGGATTTGGGCTTGGAACGATCCTGCTTCCGGTGTTCAGCTTGTTCTTTGATCTTCCCGTAGCCATTGGTATGACTGCGTTGGTACACCTGCTCAACAATTTATTCAAGCTCAATCTGACCTGGAGATACGCTTCCCGGCGATTGGTGCTCAACTTTGGCATTCCTTCCGCAATTGCTGCCTTTGCAGGAGCATGGCTTCTCGGCATCCTAGCATCCGATTCAAATATTATCCGATTTGAGCTTTCGGGCATTCATTTTAAAACTAGTTGGATTAAAATTGTCATTGGATCCCTCCTGTTCATCTTTGCCTGGCTGGAGTGGGTCGAGTGGAAATCCGAGTCCCTGAAGGGCAGGTTCTGGCTTCCATTGGGGGGAATGTTAAGCGGGTTTTTCGGAGGATTGTCCGGACATCAGGGAGCACTCAGGACTCTGTTTCTGGTTGGTACCAACATAAGCAAAGAATCCCTGATCGGTACGGGTGTTGTTATAGCCTGTATGGTGGACCTGGTGCGGATCAGCTATTACGCTAGTGGTTCTGCCTGGAAATTGATCGATTATCCGCTGGTCGGAATGGCCTGCATCGCTGCTTTCGCCGGGGCCTGGGCCGGGAAATATTTCCTAGCAAAACTGTCAGTCCCCTTGTTCAGAAAATTGATAGTCATCCTTCTGATGGCATTTGGATGGCTGATGATCCTGGGCTGGGTTTAATTCCAATATCTCCCAAGGCAGATCCGCTTTTCTTCAATAATTTTTATTTGTAGACCTTTCTGATCTTTGGATTGGTAATATACTTTCCCCAGGAGTGTGAGTAGGCATGCAGGCTGTCAGTTGAATTTTCGTTTTGGTCCACGAGGGGGTATCCATGGTTTACCCATTCAAAAACACTTCCATACAGATTTCTGACATCCTTGAAACCTGCCTTTCTCAATTTCTCACCAATCTTCTCACTTCGATATCCCACGCTGCAGTAGCACACGACCGGTTTGTTTTTATCCAATCCCCTGACCCGTTCCAGATCAAAATCATCATATCCCACCCAGATGGCATCCTTGATCTTGCTGATTTGAAATTCCTTCTTCTCCCGGGTGTCCAGCAGGATGAATTTTTCCTTCCCTTCATATAGTTCTTCCACTCCTATTTCTGGTATGGAGTGGGACAAAAGACCGGATAAGGTCCTGGCATATTTCCTGTCCTTTATTTGAGGGGAATGGGCATTTTGCGCGTGGGTGCATGAAGACCAAAATCCTGAGAGCAAGATCTGGAGGACCAGGATGAAAATATTGCAGTTTCTGGTAAAATCCAATTTTCCTTGATTTAGAATTTTATATTACGAATGAGGTTCATGAAGCGCCCATGGATCTGTTCAATTCCCAAAGTCCTGAACAAACAGCACCATGAACCGGTGTAAATATCCAATATGCTTTCATGATCATCGAATCCTGACTGGCCCTTTTCCCATTTTGTCCCTGATTATTCTTCCGGGTTGAAGATAATCCTTCAATTCCTGTTCGACAAATTTGAGGATCGAGGATTCGTATTTGCTGTCAAACAAAACATGGATGTTGGGCCCGGCATCTATGGTAAATGTCACAGGCAGACCACTTTCGTCCCTGAATTTGCGAATGGCGTGAATGATTCTGAGAGAATCGGGTTCGAGGAGCACGTAGGAAGGTCTTGAGCTCATCATCAAGCCATGAAGGCTTAGGGCCTCCTCTTCACAAATTAGCATGAAGCCTTCCCAATCGCCCTTTCTGAGCGTCGTCAGCAGATTATTCAGATTTTGTCGTGCCTGATGAATCCTACCATCCCGATATATATGATGCTCCATCAGCTTGTGTCCGGCTGTGGAAGATACGGCCTTTTCGGATGCGCTCACGATGAAAATCCAGTCTGATACATTTTTAAATTCAGCTGCCAATTCTCCCGACCAGTCGATTCCAAAGAGGTCCGAAGAATAGGGAATTCCTTCTGTTTTTCCCCAAAGCGAGGCCTCAGGATACACAGACCTGCAGGCAGATCCGCTGCCCAATCTGGCCAATTCGGATGCACGGGTTCTGAATTCACAAATGTCCATGGCTTTTCCGGTCACCGCTTCTTCCAGACTGACGAGGCACAGTGCCAAAGCACTCATGGCAGAGGCCGAAGATGCGATCCCTGCCGAATGCGGAAAAGTGTTCTTGCTGTCCACCACAAGCCGCAGGTCAGAAAACCAGGGCAATCCAAGGCTTCTGATGAATTTATTGACCTTGTCTCCAAAACCAGGATGTGGCTGACCATCATAAAGGAATTGAATTTCTTCGCCTGAAATACGCTCCCAGCTTACACTGGTCTCAGTATTGCAATAATCCAGAGTAAAGCTCAAAGAGGGATTCATGGGTATTTGATTTCCCTGCTTGCCCCAGTATTTCACGATGGCAATATTGGAGGGGCTACGCCAGGTGATCCTATTGTTATTTGACATCATTCAAGGTCTTTTGTCAGATCAAAATCCTGCAGTACGGCATCCATGACTTCATCCTCTCCGAAAATATACTTGTTCTTGAGCCTGTATCCGTATAGTTTGCTGAACTCATTGTAATAAGAAGCGCTCCATCCTCCTTTGAGCTCCTTCACGATATCGTAAAAGGATTTGTCAAGTGCCCGTTCCATCATCTTGGTCAGGATAAGTCCCTGGGTCCGGCTTAAGTTGCGCAAGGGCTTCTCAAACTCGTCCTCAAGTCTTTTTTCTATCTCACGGTAAAACTTCTTTTTTTCCCTTCGGGATTTTCCCTCCGTAGCCTTTTGTAACTGATGGTATAGCCGCACTCCCTGCACAGCGTAGGGATAGACAACGGCGGCATATCTCCTGTACTTTGCATAGCGTTCGCGATCGTCCGTATAGTCAAACTCCTTGGGAGCGGTGACCGATATTCTTTCCAGCTCTGCCAGTACGATGGTATCTCCTTCCTTCACCAAGATCTTTACCTGCTCGCCATCTACTGTGGTGATGTATTCGCGGTATTGTGCAGAAAGAGGTTCCCGCAACAATAGAAAGAGCGATATGAAATAAAACAATCTGATCATGATTTCATAACGCTGTATATGGTATCCGCAGTCTGAATGGCCCCCCGACTTCTCCCATGTCAGTCTATTGAGCTAGGCTTTCAGATTTTTCCCACTTGCTCCTGCCAGGCCAGCATACCACCCAACAGATTTCTGACATTTTTAAACCCTGCCTGTTCCATCATCTTTTTGGCCATACCGCTTCTGTTTCCACTGCGGCAGTACACCACGATCTCTTCCTCTTCCCGACCGGCGAGTTCCTGAATTTTAAAAGGAAATGAGGTTTGAAGAGGAGCCAAATCTCCTCCAATGTTAAAATCCTGATGCTCAAAATGCTCCCGAACGTCAATGAGCATCGGAACATCGTTGTTTTTTATTCTTTCAGCCAATTCCTGAATCGTAATATCTGGCATAATCACTTAGGTTTCAAATCAAACAAAAGCAGGCATTTTTGGTTTTGATGGACTTTGCAGGATGTGCTCATCTGCAGCCATCCGGCAGGCTGACGCTTAAGGTAATGTCGACAGCTTGTCCCATCGGTATGGTGGAGCCTCTGTGAAATGCGGGATTTTGCCTGACCACAAACATGGAATCCTTATTGGCCGATTCTTCTGTGAGATCAACATTTCCGGCTACCAGGCTTGCAGCGTCCAATTCAAAAAGTGCCTCGGAATAACTTTTACAAACCAGATCCGGAATTTCCACCGTACCACCGGTAGAAGCAGATACGACAAAATCCAGGGTCTCTCCCTTGGGAATCATAACGCCCCCTTCCTGTGTATTTTTATCCACCAAAAGCCTGTCCTTATAATAGACCTTCAGGATGTGTCCAGCAGGTCCCGGGTCGTATTCTGTGGCCTTTATCCGCGATTTCAGTTCGTACAGATTGAATAGCTCTGCCTTTTTGTGCTGGTACTTTTTGCCATAAGAGCTGAATAAAACCTCTGAATCCACCTCCTCAGACCCAAATCGGGTCACGGTCACGTATACCTTTCTTCCTCTTTTGACAAAAGAACCGGGTTTAGGCACCTGGGTGATGACATAACCTCCGGGCTTGCCCGTCAGAAAGACCGAATCGGAAATAATGATCTCAAATCCCTTGGCATATGCCTGTTTGCCTGCCTTATCCAAGGGCATCCCTGTATAATTGCCCAATCGCAATCTTTGTCCGTGATTGGTATAAAGGTCCAGTGCCAGGGTCTGGAGAATCCATAGGAGCGCAAAAAAAATAAATAATCTCAGGAGGGTGTAACGGAACAGCCGGCTTTTGAAAAAGGCGGGGACATCGGTCCAATGAAATCCTGAATCCTGTTTATTCATAGAAAGAAGTGGTTCAGACTAATCTTTTCAGACCTAAATCTAAGTTGTTTTTAAGTCCCAGCCTGATCAATCCGAAACTTTTGAAGCCAGTACAAACGGGCCGCATCCCAATCTGGAACCTTAATACAGGTGTCCAGGTCCCAGTCTGACTACTCAGATTTCTTGGACTGGGCGATTGATTTGCCGTTCTTGGGCCTGGAGTTACCGTAGGAAGCCCTGTTTCTTTTTCCTTTTGCTGTTCTTTTGTCGCCTTTTCCCATAAAATTTAGAATTGAGAGGCAAAGATAAGATTTTAAATAAAATAGCTTGTGTTTTAACGAATATTCTTACCTTTGCACTCCAATTTTTGGAAACGTTCATTATATGTCGTTCCTAAAGCAGTTTGTGATCCCCTTCCGGGGCCTTCTGGATGGCCTTCATCCTTATGATTTCGTATTGGATGATGAGTTTTTCAGTCACTTTGAGGACAGCCTGATCCGTCAGGCGCGCCTTAAAGCCAGGGTAACGCTCGACAAACAGGGAGATTTGATGACCCTTAACCTTCAGATTGAAGGAGAAGTCGATTCAGTCTGCGATCGATGTCTGGCGCCGATCGCTCTTCCTGTCAACAGGTCATTTGACCTGATCGTCAAGAGAGCTGCCGGAGAATCGGACGATCCGGATTTGATATACATCTCACCGGATGCTCATGAATTCTCTCTTGCAGGACTGCTTTATGAATATGCCTGTCTGGCTGTGCCTCTGACCCGGAGTTTTGATTGCTCCGCACTGGATCCACGGCCATGCAACCTGGATGTGCTCAAATACATTCAATCCGAAGAAGGCTCTGATGAGCCCCACCCGGCTTGGGATGTTTTAAAAAATATTAAAAACAATTAAAATTCTGAATCATGCCAAATCCTAAATGGCGACATTCGAAAACGCGCAAAAGAAAGAGGAGAACCCACTACAAGGCAGAAACTCCTCAGCTGGCAGTTTGTAAAACAACAGGAGCTACCCATATCATGCACCATGCACACTGGCATGAAGGCAACCTGATCTACAAAGGTCATGTTTTGATCAAGGGTGCAGAAGAGGCAGTTGCCGAAGCTTGATTTGGGATCCCGGTTTCTGAGGATCTGCGCTGATTTCTGTCTGTGACGGAAAATCAGAGTGCCTGGTTTTCAGAACATAAGATATTAGAGCTCCGCAGGTCGGGGCTTTTTTTTTATTTTCCAAATTCATTGTTACATGAGAAAGGTAATTTTTACACCAAACGCACCAAAGCCAATCGGCCCCTACAGCCAGGCTATACAGCAGGGACACACTCTTTATGTCTCCGGCCAGATCGCCTTGGATCCGGTGTCCGGCGAATTGGTCACCCAAAATATAGAAGCCGAAACCCATCGCGTACTTGACAACCTGGGAGCCATCCTGCAAGCCGCAGATATGGATTTCTCGCATGTGGCCAAATGCACGGTATTTGTCAAGGACATTCTTCAGTTCACACGGATTAATGCGGTTTATGCCACATATTTTCCGGCAGAAGGGGCTCCTGCCAGGGAACTGGTGGAAGTTGCGGCCCTGCCCCGGGGTGTGAATGTTGAGATTTCCTGCATTGCATACAAGTAATGATATTTTAAAATCCAGTTAGTGTCTCTTATGGAAAGAAAAAGGGTTTTATCGGGAATTCAGCCTACCGGCAACCTGCACCTCGGAAGGTATCTGGGCGCCATTCAAAATTGGGTCAGGCTCCAGGATGAGTATGAATGTGTGTACAGCGTGGTAAACTACCATGCCATGACCATGCCTTTTCAACCCGCCAAACTCAGGGAAAACGTCTGGGAACTTTGCTATAACCTCCTTGCTTGTGGGATCAAGCCGGAATACCTCTCCGTACAGTCCATGATACCTGAACACACCGAGCTGGCTTGGATCTTGGGTTGTATGTGCAGCTACGGAGAGCTCAGCCGGATGGTACAGTTCAAAGAAAAATCCGAGCAGGTAAAAGAAAAAGACAAGGATGTATTTATCTCTTCCGGACTCTTTACCTATCCCGTCCTGCAGGCCGCAGACATACTGATTTACCGGGCGGATTATGTGCCGGTCGGCAAGGACCAGGACCAGCATCTGGAGCTGACCCGCAACATTGCCACCCGGTTCAACTATGTGACAGGCAAGGAATACTTCCAGCTACCTGAACCCCTTTATACCGAATTGCCCAAGGTTATGTCCACGGCAGATCCATTCCGAAAAATGAGTGCCAGTGCAGGTGAAAAACACAACATCGATCTCTTTGCTCCCGAGGAACAAATCCGCAAGCAAATACGATCAGCCGTGACTGACTCCGGTGAGGTTTCTGAGAAGATGGCTCCGGGTGTGGAAAATCTGTTTTCCATTTTGAATGCCACCGGAAAACAGGAGGTTTACAGGGATCTCATGCAATCCTACCAGGGCGGCACATTAAAATACAGCTTGCTCAAGGATGCTGTGGCTGACGCCGTCCTCGACCTG
>CAYXKO010000087.1:0-8191 GCA_964465435.1 uncultured Saprospiraceae bacterium
GCCAATGCTGGTCTCCACAGGTGCTGAAATTTCGCCGTCGGCTTTGAGGTTGAATGCAGCATCTTCAAAAGGGGTGTCGTATTGGTTGATCCCAAAGAATCCGATGTTGCCTCCGATTTGGGATGTGCTTTTATCTTCGCTGGCAGAGCGTGCCATGTCCTCAAAGCTTGCGCCTTTTTTAATGAGCGCATAAACACTGTCGACCCGGCCCTTAGCCAGGATATCGGGCTTTCCCTTGATGCTTTTGCGAAACAGAATGTGCGCTGCTTCCATCCTTTTTCTGGCGGGTCTGATCTCGTCCAGTCTGAGTATGTGATAGCCAAGCCTGGATCTTACCGGATAGGAGATTTCACCGGGTTTCAGGGAGTAGATGGTGTTTTCAAAATGGTAGAATCCGTCCGGCAGCATGGCCGTTACCCAACCCAGATTGCCTCCCTTTTGAGCAGTGTTGAGGTCGTTGGAGTACTTTTTGGCAGCCGCATCAAAATCTTTTGATTTCATGATCTCGCGGTATGCATCCATGGCGGTCTGGTAAGCCTTGAGCGTATCCGCGGGAGAAGAACTGTTGTTAAGGCTGAACAGAATGTGGCTGATCTTCAGGTCCTTGTTTTGGCGGTCATACACCTCGCGGGCCAGCTTTTCGGTCACTTCTTTGTCATTCAGGTAATTGGAGGTAAGCTGCTGTCTGTAACCTTCCAGTTCCTTGACCAGAGAAGGTATGGTGTCCAGCCTCATGTCCCGAGCTGCCTGTACTTTTAGTTTAAAACGGACGTACAGGTTAAGATACTCCTCCAGGGAAGATTTTGAATAATCGGCATCCTTCCCATTGTTTTTGTTGTATATATAGTCAAATTCAGAAACCTTGACCGCCTGGTCTTTGACCGTAAAGAGGGTAGGGTCCTGACTTTGGGCCATCAGGGAGATGGAAAAGGTGGCGCAAAGAGAAAATAAAATGTTTAAAGTTTTGATATTCATATAGACAGGAATTAAAAAACGGCCAAAATTAGGGATTTCATGGCAGAATGACGCATTTATTGTTGCCACGGACCCCAAAGATGGCCAGCGAGGGCTATAACGAAAAAAGCCCTTTCGTATTGGCATAGGAAAGGGCTTACAGGAATAAAATTCAGTTAAATCAGTTAAGCTTATCGGAAAGACCTTTTCCGGCCTTAAAACGAACCACTTTTTTCTTGGGGATCTTGATGGTCTTACCGGTAGCAGGGTTTCTTCCTTCCCTCGCCTTTCTTACAGAAACGGAGAAGGTGCCAAAACCTACCAGGGTAACCCTGTCGCCTTTTTTCAAGGCTTTCTCAATAGACTCAATTACGGTGTCAACAGCTGCAGAAGCCTGAGTTTTGGTACACTCGGCAGCTTTCGCTACGTTGTTGATCAAATCTCCTTTGTTCATTTTTATTTATTTTTGAATTTGAATTAATGAGACAAAGATATATTTTTCCATTATATGAATATATATACAAAAAAAAAAAATATTTTAAACCTACCTATTTTATTGATACTTTGAGGTTGCCCGGACCCGTGATATCATATAAGTCGGTAATTTTACGTTTGATTATCAACAAATTGCCCATAGAATGAAGGTTTCAATCAAGATGTTGCTCCTACCGGCCCTGCTGGCGGTCTTTTTCCTTTGCGGAATGTCCTCCTGCAGTCCCGGGTATGGTTGTCCGACCGAAGATTATCATGCGGACCTGGACAAAAAGGGAAACCCCAAGAAAAAAGCCAAGTCCGGTCTTTGGGACGGTAAGGGCAAAATGAACCAAAGCGGAAATCCCAAGAAGTCCGACAAGAGAAAACCGAGGAAAAGGACTAACTGATCAGGGTGTCCAGTTCGGATTTCAAAAAATCTATGACCTTCACCTCCACGGGATCTACGCCGTTTTTCTCAGCCAGGTAAACGCTCACGTAATCCAAAAGATGGACCAGATAGAGACTGCGCTCAGGCAGAGAATTTCCCCGTGAGTATAGCTCTATGGTCGCCGAAGCAAAATGTGAAACGAGGTCCTTCGTGAGGTCCATGCGGAAAGCGTTTCTGTTGAAATCATCTGAATTGCGAAGGAACAGGACCGCAATTTCCGGACCCGGGACCCTCCAGCCGACCAGTTCGTTGTGATTCATCTCCGGGATCACATGGTGCCAGCACAGCCTTTTTGCATTTTCATTGATCTGCTGGCGAAAGCGCAGTGCCACCGGTTCTATTTTGTCCGGGCAATAAATGACGAGGTTCTTTCCTTGCAGTGCGGCGGCCAGGTGAGATGCCTTTTCCCTGATTTGGTCGGACTCCGACCGGAGTAGACCGGCCGAAGCTTTTATTTTATTGAGTATTTCTTCTTTCACGATGCCTGCCCTGACCAGAATGGAAAGTTGGGCAGCCAGTGAAAATCCCAGACAGGCCCTGGGAGAACTCCAGCCCGAAGGCAGCTGCACATAATCCAGATTCAACTCCCTTGCCTTTTCCAGGATTTTACCTCCGGATGCCACACAGACTATTCTGGCTTTTTTCTGGATGGCCAGTTGGAGAGCGGACCAGGTTTCTTCGGTATTACCTGAGTAGGATGATGCTATGAACAGGGTTTGGGGTCCGATCCAGCCGGGTATGTCATAGGACTTGCCCACTGAAAATGGCAGGGTCAATTCATCTCTTATATATGAATGAACGAAATCCGCACCGATGCCTGAGCCGCCCATTCCCGATACATAAACGTTCTGGACCTCAGAGGCCTTCACCCGGATTACGGCATCCATTCCAATTCTGAGTCCTTCTTCAAGAGTTTCCGCAAAGCGGCCCACCATTGTCAGCATATCTCACTATTTTCGTTGAAAGCAACAAATGTAGAAAGTATTGGCGACTCGACAAGAAATGGGCAGGAAGGGCGAAGATCTGGCAGCAGAGTACCTGAGCTCGAAGGGTTACAGGATCCTGGAGCGCAACTGGCGCTGGAGCCGGGCAGAAGCGGATATCATCGCGATGGATGGTGAGGTTCTGGTATTTGTTGAGGTAAAGACCAGGACCAGCGATTATTTTGGAAGCCCCGAAGAATTTGTAAGCGAACAAAAGGAATTGCTCCTGCATGACCTGGCATCGAGGTATATGGAGCACGTAGGCCACGAATGGGAGATACGGTTTGACATCATATCCGTTTTGTTGCGCGATCCCTATGGATATGAGATCCGGCACATCCCGGACGCCTGGTTTTGATCCGCATTAAAAATTGCGGAAAACCTGTTCCCAGGAGATCTTCTCTTCCACGATCCTCCCAATGGACTCGATGGGGATCCTCTCCTGCTGGAGGCTGTCGCGGTCGCGCAGGGTGACCTTTCCATCTTCCAGGCTTTCGAAGTCAACGGTGACACAAAAGGGGGTGCCGATGGCGTCCTGACGTCTGTACCTGCGACCGATGGCATCCTTGTCATCGTACTGGCAGATGAAAAGAGGCTTGAGATTTTGCTGAATCTTTCTTGCCAGTTCCACCAGTTCGGTTTTGTTTCTCACCAATGGCAATACGGCACATTTGACCGGAGCCAGGACAGGTGGCAATTTGAGAACCACCCGTTGGGATTCCTGCCCATCTGCATCGGGGACGTTTTCCTCGGTATAGGCCTGACTGATCATAGCCAGGAACATGCGGTCACAGCCTATTGACGTCTCGACTACGTAGGGAATATAGTTTTCGTTGAGTTCGGGATCAAAGTACTGGAGCTTGCGGCCGGACAGGTCCTGATGGCTGCGCAGGTCAAAGTCCGTACGGGAATGAATTCCCTCCAGCTCCCGGAAGCCAAATGGAAACTCGTACTGAATGTCCACAGCGGCATTGGCATAGTGGGCCAGGTTTTCATGGTCGTGAAACCTGAGGTTCGACTGGGGTGTGCCCAGAGCCAGGTGCCAGCGCATGCGATATTCCTTCCAGTATTCGTACCATTTCATTTCGTCCCCCGGCTTGACAAAGTATTGCATTTCCATCTGCTCAAATTCCCGCATCCGGAAAATAAACTGCCTGGCAACGATCTCATTTCTAAAGGCCTTGCCGATCTGTGCTATTCCAAAAGGTATTTTTTGTCTTGTGGTTTTCTGGACATTGAGGAAGTTGACGAAAATGCCCTGAGCGGTTTCCGGCCGGAGGTATAGTTTGCCTTCCTCACCGGCAATATTCCCGAGCTGGGTATTGAACATCAGGTTGAACTGACGAACCTCCGTCCAGTTTCGGGAACCCGAATCCGGATCCGCGATCTCCATGTCCTCGATGACTGATTTCAGGCCTTCCATATCGTTGGAAGAAAGGGATGAGTTGAGCCGGTCCGTATATTCTTTTACCTTGGACAGGTACTCGCTTACCCTGGGATTTGTCTCCCTGTATAATTTTTCATCAAAGCTGTCTCCAAACCTGGACCTGGCTTTTTCCACTTCTTTATCCGCCTTGGCCATGATTTTGTCAATGGCATCTTCGATCAGCTGGTCTGCCCGGTAACGCTTTTTGGAATCCTTGTTGTCCACCAGGGGATCATTAAAGGCGTCGACGTGTCCGGAGGCCTTCCAGGTCTTGGGGTGCATGAAAATGGCCGCATCGATGCCCGTGATGTTGTCGTGCATCTGGACCATGCTTTTCCACCAGTAGCTCTTGATGTTGTTTTTCAGCTCGGATCCATAGGGACCGTAATCATAGACAGCACTGAGGCCGTCATAGATCTCTGAACTGGGAAATACAAAACCGTACTCCTTGCAGTGGGCTGTGATTTTTTTGAATTTGTCTTCCTGTGATGCTGACATGCGGACTTATTTGGTGGAATTAGGCCGCAAAGATGATACTATCCGTCAGTAATTCCTAAAGGACAAACCGCTTTTTATTCCTGTTCATCCCATCCGGAGCTTTCAAAACGGATGGCCGGACCCGGTCTTGAGCACCGCAGATCTCCGAATACTCCCTATCAGAAAATGAAAGGTTTGGAATCGTTGTAGCCCTCTGCCTGAATGGTCATGTAGTAAACACCCGCGCATATTTCCGGCATTTGCCACTCGAACCGCTGTTTTTCAGAGGATTTGAATAATTTTTGGCTGTCCAGGATTCTGCCTTGTGCGTCAGAAATCCTGGCTGTAAAGGCTCCCGTAAAACCTGACTGAATGTTCAGGATCAACAGACCATTGGATTCCGATGCCAATACGGACCAGAGAGCTCTTGCAGACTCGTCCCTGGTGTTGATCGCACCCTGGAATTCGTAGGCTCCTACATCCGGCATGGCATCCCTGTTTTTACCCAACAGGTCGATTTTAGGGGCATCGGTTGAAGCAATGCCCTTGTTGATGCAGGGACTGCCGTTTGACAATTGAAAATTATCGGTACCAATGTCGACAAAAAGAGCATCCTTCTCTTTCTGATCGCTGGTCTGGTTCAGGGCAGTGGCATTGTCCAGTGCCAGGTTGCCTCCCAGGCTTTCAAACTGAGGATTGCCTGCCTCAACGTCCAGGGAATTATTGCCCGGGTGATGCAAAATGTTGTTAAGCAGCTGCACCCGGGTGGGGGTCATGTCGTCGTTAAACAAAGATATGCCCGATCCCAAAGGCCCTTCATTCAGCGCCAGGGTGTTGTTGATCAGCTTTACGTTGGTATTGTCCCCGTTGACGCAGTTGATGGAAAAGGCTCCACCCGCGCCGGTGCCTTCTATGATGAAATTATTGATGAAAAGGTTGTTGGTGATGATTCCGTCTGCATTTTGCATGTTTACCGCTCCTCCCTGCATGGTAGCTGAATTAAAATTAAATCTGCTTTGACTCAAGGTCAGGAGGGCACGGTCCAATGTGTCTTCGCTGATGTTGAGGGCGCCACCGATGTTGGCAGTATTGCCTTCGAAAAGCGACTTGAGGATGGTCGTACGGATTCCCGCATTGGTACTCAGGGCTCCTCCGCTCGAGGTTGCCTGGTTTGAGCTGAACTCACAATCAGAAATATAGACTTCCGTTGAGTCATTTTGGGCAAAGCAGGCTCCGCCAAAGCGGGCCGTGTTGCCATCAAAAATTGAATTGGTTATGCGGGCGTTTGTCCTGAAACCATTGGAAACGGCTCCTCCGGAAGTGGCGGCTGTATTTCCTTCAAACACGCATCTGTCGTATTCTACCTTCAGGAAGGTCGCAGGGTTTGTGCTGCTGTTGTAATTGGTGATCGCACCTCCGAAGGCTGCGGAGTTGCCATTGAACATGCAATCTGAAAATTTGGTAGTTGCCCCCACACCGGCAACATGCACGGCTCCGCCTGAATTGGTTGCCCTGTTGTTGGAAAAACTGCAGCCCTTTATTTCGGCATTGCTGGACACGACAAAAAGGGCACCCCCGCGAATACCGGAGGTCCCGCTGACGACATTGCCCAGAAAGTCCACGTTTTCAATAATGGCCGTAGATTCTGTAATGTAGAGTGCGCCCCCCGAATTGGTGTTTCCTGCCATTTCGTTGTCCCCAAAAAATGAGTTTGTAAGGCTCACGGGCGATTGTTGCATGTATACGGCTGATCCGGAAAGGGTGGATTTGTTGAATTCAAAACGGCAGTTCTCGATGGTGCCACCGCGCGGGGTAAGGATATACATGGCACCGCCCAGGTCACCGATGTTTCCCGTAAACCTGCAGTTGGTCAGGTTAAAACCCGAATTGGTCCCTCTGGGATAAAAAGCACCCCCAAAATAACCGTAATTATGGCGGAATATGCAGTTGTTGATGTCAATGGTGCCATAAGCCAGGATACCGCCTCCTCTTCTGTTGTCATTGACACCGGTCTGACCCTCCGTGTTTCCTCCAGAAATGGTGAATCCATCCAAGCCTGCTCCAATTACATCAGCAGGGACAAAGATCACGTGCAAGGCATTGTCAAATCGGTTGATCTTGGGATCTGCCAGATCGTCGTCACCTGCCAGGTCACCACTCAATACGGTCACATTGGCCTGTGGATTCCTTTGGTTCTTGTCAGTCTCTGTTCCTGCAAATCCACCGAGGAGGCTTACTCCGCTGACCAAAATGATGGAGCTGTCCTTCTTGGCTGGCTTGTAGGTGCCTTTGGCTACCCAGATCTCGTCGCCTGTAAACGATGCAGCCAGGGCCTGCTGTACGGTGGTGAATGCATTGGCCCAACTGCTGCCGTTGTTTGCGCCTGTGGCTGCGGCATTTACGTAATAGACATTTTGTGCCTGGACCGCCCCTGCGGTAAAATACAGGATCATCAGAAAAGTAAGTGCTTTATTCATGTTTGTTATTTAAATTTCAGTAATAAGTCTGTGCGAAGATAAACTATGAATTGCAATCTGGCAAATTCCAAATGTTGTTCATGAATTTATAGTGCCGTGGGATGATCATTCGGATATCTGTTTCCGATTACGGAATTGAGATGCATTAAATCCAGAAAATCAGGCAATGGCAGATTGAATGCCGGTCATCTCATCTTTCAAACCCATTTTGTGGAGGCAAGAGATCATAAATGGTAGAAGCCTTAACCCCGTCCGGCTTTTCAGATTTGATTCCCGAAATATCGCTTAAATGGGACGTTCATTTCAGTCGCACAAAGCTGTTTTTGCTGGCTTCATCAAAAAGCTGCAGGGAGTCTCCTTCAAAGAGCACGATCTTGTAACCATAGCGGAAGGTTGGGAAGTCAATGACAAGGCTGTCATGGTTGATGCTGACAGGAAATGATTTTGGAGGTACTTCCTGTAAAAAAACAATGCTGTCCGATTCAATCCTGAAATCGGGGACTTTGCTGTTGGTATTCTGCCAGGTTCCGGCCAGAGAGACTTTATCTGCCTGGATTACCACCGGAAACTTTTGCTTTTTTTCCTGCTTGCAAGCCCAGGCGATAACCATCGCCATGCCCATCATTTGTAATAATTTCATACTTTGAGTTTTCAGGTCAAAATTAAGGGTATTCCGGCACCTGGCCGGCCGGATATTATGCAGAGGATGAACGAAAAGGACAGGAAGGTTGTTCTTGGTGCACATGGGTTATATCTAAAAGTATGAAGGAGACATTTGATTTTAAAAGGGACGTGGTAGATCAGAGCTTTATAAAGCCGGTGCTGATCGATTTTTGGGCGGATTGGTGCGGGCCATGCAAAATGCTCGGTCCGGTCCTGGAACAGCTTCATGCAGAAGATCAGGGAAAGTGGGAATTGGTTAAAATTGACACCGAGGAATACCCGGATATAG
>CAYXKO010000088.1:0-8055 GCA_964465435.1 uncultured Saprospiraceae bacterium
CCAGTCTGAGCCATGCAATCGCCTTCAGTTTTTTCAGATAGAGATCGACCTCAGGATCATATTTCACCATGGCCGACAACTCTTCCAATCTCCTGAGTGCAGTTCCTGTTTCTCCGGCAAACAAGAGTTCTTTCACATAAACCAATTGCTTGTTGAGATCTCCGGGATTGGACAGAATCAATTCATTCAGGTACTGGGCATTGGCCCTGTTGTCAAAAGGGTTGCTCAAAGGTTGTGCCTTGCGCACCAGGCTGTCCAGGATCCTGATCATGGCGGTATTGGCTGCGACTCCATCCTCCTTTCTGACCACGTCGCCGACGTTTTTGCAGGCAAAGAACAGGGTACATGCGAGCCAGCAGGCGGCAAGATAATTACGCCGGTATTTTGAGATCATCATAGTCCAGTTATTTTAAAACATTGCCCAGGATCAGTCTCAGCGGACCATTGTTTTGAGAGACCAGCAGTCCGGTCTTAGCGCCAACTGATATTTTTTTCATATCCTTCACGTCCCCATGAAGACTCAAACCCGAAACGGAAGCGGGCACTATCTTCCATTCTCCCGCCGCATCTTTTTTCAGCAAGCAACCAATGCCTGCATCCGCACGCGTGGTCTCGATCTCGCTGTGCATCATATTGCCGGCAATCAGTATTTCCGGAGTCCCGTCACCGTCCCAGTCGTGCACAACAATAGACTGTACCGGAGCGAACTGCGCCTGTGCGGGAAGGGCCTTTGGGGTGAATGTCATCTTGTCCCTGATCAGCATGAGCGAGCTGAATTGCCGTGCCTGAAGATGCAGGCCGGAATCCTTCTTGTCAGCCAAAATATCGTCGATACTTGCTTCCGCAAACAAGCGGAAACTAGGAAACTTTTCCTTGATAAACGGCAATTGCTCCGAGGCGCATTGTCTGCCCCTCACCGGGACCAATGACTTCTGGTTGTATTTGGCAAGCAGGACATCGTAACTGCCATTGCCATCATAGTCTGAGCAATATACCTCAAATGGTTTTTCGGTGGTGGCTTTGTACTTGTAATTCCCGCCGAGGTTTCCGCACAAAAGATCATCGTCCCCGTCGCCGTCCAGGTCAGCGGCTTCCATCCGGTTCCACCATCCTTCCGTGTGTTGGAGACCCGGTATGGATGCGGAAATATCGGTCCATTTGCCGGCAGATTTTTTCAGGATTTTCAGAGGCATCCACTCTCCGCAGAGAAACAGCTCCTTCATTCCCTCGCCGTCAAGGTCAAACCACAAAGTGGAGCTCACCATGCCCAATTTCTGATCCGGAAGGGTGTTGCTCACATCCTTGAATCTGCCCTTGCCATCGTTTTCAAACAGGTAACTCTGCGGTGAAAAAGGATAGCGATCCGGCACGGTCCTGCCACCTCTGAAAAGGTCCAGGTCCCCATCGCCGTCCATATCTGTTACTGCCACACAGGAGCCGCTCGAAACGGTAGCAGGCAATGCTCCTGTAGCTTTGGTGTAACGGCCCGAACCATTGTTGGTGTACAAACGATCCTGATAGGATTTTCCCTCCGGATTTTCTGTTCCTCCGGAAACGACGTACAGGTCGAGGTCCCCATCTCCGTCTGCGTCAAAAAAAGCAGAACCCATATCTTCATAAGCCCGGTCCGATTGAAATGCAGCCTGATCAGAAAGCGTAAAAGTTCCATCCTCGTTCTGCACATACAAGGCTGCGCTCTGATCCCTGGCCCCGCCGACAAAAAAATCTTCTCTGGAATCCCCGTTTACATCCGCGACAGACAAAAAGGGTCCCAATCGGCTCATGCGGTGCGGCAGCAATATCTGACTGCGGTAATCATCAAAATTATTCTCGCGATGCACAAAACCCGGCCAGATATTCTGAGCGGTGAAATCGCGAAACAGGCTTTCCCTGTCTGCAATGGCGGATGGTGCCTGTACGGCGTCTGAATAACGGGCCACAAACAATTTTCCCGCCCGCAGATCTTCATAGCTGCTGATCTTTCCGTCCGGCCAGATCACTTCCAGCTTGTCAGCCCGGCTTTCACCGCCCAGACCAAAATGAACCAAAGATTCACAACTGGAAAGATAGCCTCTGGAAATCCTCAACCGGGATGTCTGGATTCCTCCACCCGAAAATAGTTTGCAGGTGGTGCCCACTCCCATTTTATTGTTTTCAGGGCCTTCGAGTTTTATGCGGATGGAATGCGCAGCTGAAGAATTATTTCGGTAGACAAAAGCCTCTTCGTCTATGTTGTTGATCACGATGTCCAGATCGCCGTCGTTGTCCAGATCTGCCAGTGCGGCGCCATTGGAATACGAAGGCTCAGATATGCCCCAATCCGCTGTTTTTTTGTCAAAGGAAAAACCTTTGTTGTTCTGATATACGTAATTGGCCAGCTTGACTGAGGGGTAAAATTCAAACAAGTTTTGCGGGCCGTCGATCCGGATCGCATTTTCGGCTTTTCCCCTGGAGAGCATCCTCACTTTCTCCTCGCCGTCGCGGTCGTACACATCCATCCGAAAGCCATTGGTCACAAAAATATCCTTCCACCCATCCAGGTCCAGATCTGCGATCAGGGCAGCCCAGGACCAATCGGTCTTGTCGATCCCCAGCATTTGGGAGACGTCGCCAAATCGTCCGTTGCCGTAGTTGTAATGCAGCATGTTGTGCATGTACTGGCGGTGAAATCCAAATGCATCCAGGCTGTCCATAAACGGGACATCCATAAGGGGCATGGATGTTTTGGATCGCATGTAATCTTCCGGCCGCATTTCCACCACAAACAGATCCTCAAAACCATCGTTGTCAATATCGCCACCATCGGCACCCATGCTGTAAAATGAGCAATGCGGAAAATGATCCCTTATCGATTCCCGGAATCCCCCGGAGCCATTGTTGACGAACAGATAATCGTTTTCTATAAAATCGTTGCCTACGAACAGGTCATCGAACCCATCATTGTTTACATCGATGTTGACCAGGGACAGCCCATAGGAATAAGATGGGAACAATCCCGATACGCGCGTGATGTTTTCGAATGTACCATTCCCTTCATTTTTGTATAACTGAAGGGTCACTTTCGCCAGGGAATCGCTGTATGCCTGAGTTTTGAACCTCAGGATTTCCTGAATTCCGATCTCCCAGTGGTCGGGGCGATTGGCTACCACGAGGTCCAGATCATTGTCCCGGTCCATATCAAAAAACAAGGCGGTCATGGAATAACCCGGATCGGCAATGCCGTATTTTTCGGCCTCCTCCCGGAAGGTCAGATTGCCCTGGTTTACAAAAAGCAGGTTTCTGTTGTTCTGGTTTTTCTCGCGATAGGAAGCTCTGCACACGTAAATATCCGGCCAATCATCGTTGTTGATATCCACGATGCACACTCCGCTGTGCCAGCCTCCAAAGCCCTGAATGCCGGAAGAAGAACTTATGTCCTTGAATTTAAAATCCCCCTGGTTGTGATAGATTTTGTCCGGCACCTGATTGCCGGTAAAATAAAGGTCCTGCAGTCCGTCGCGGTCAAAATCCGCAACAGCCACTCCACCGCCATTGAAGATGTAATTGAAATTTAAAATATACTCATCCAGGGTCTGGGTGATCCGGTTGTTGAAATCGACACCCGTCTCAGTTGGTTTCAGCAGCGTAAACAACTTTTCATTTACCTTGTCTGCCGGTTTGCCGCCTTCACAGGACAGCAAGAAAGAAGCCAGCATCAGCATGCTGAAAAACCGGCCAAATTCCGCAAACGACAAACGGCTATCGCGCTTCAATGTGCATTGATTCATTTAAAGCTCACTTTTTCAATGAAAGCATTCTCAGCAGGTCGTTGTTGGAAGAAACCAGCAGGTGGTTGGCGGAGCTACCCGCCACCCAGCGGATATCGCGGACATCGTAGGGAAGGTAGAGCCCTGACTCCCTGACGCTGAGCACCTGCCAGGCATCTCCCCGGTTGAGCAAGACGCAGCCGATTCCGGCATCAGCCCGCGTGGTCTCCACCTCGGTGTGGAAAAAATTTCCGGCCACGAGCATATCCTGCTTTCCATCTCCATTGAAATCGCCGGTCACAATACCCTGGATGGTGCTGAACTGAGCCTGAGCGGGCAGGACCTGGATCTTAAACTTTCCGGATTCGTTGATCAGCACCACAGATTCAAACATGCGGGCCTGCAGCCTGATCCCTTTTTCCAGATCTTCCCCATATATATCTTCCAGCTTTGCTTCCGCGAATGAGTTATAGCTGGGAAATTTTTTCTGAATAAAGGGCATCTGCTCCTGACTGCACTGCTTGCCGCGCACCGGCACCCTGACATCTCCCTGATACTTGGCCAGCACGATGTCCCAGCTGCCATTTGCATCGAAATCGTTGCAGTAGATCTGAAAGGGCTTTTCGGAGCTGGCGTGAAATTTATAGTTCAATCCGAGGTTGCCGCAAGCAAGGTCCAGATCGCCATCCCCGTCTGCGTCGAAGGGGACCAGGACATTCCACCAGCCTTCCGTATTCTGCAATCCCCACTGTTGGGGATCCTGTCTTTTGAGTTCCTTGCCTTCCCATTTGTACAGCTGTATGGGCATCCATTCTCCCGCCACCAGCAGTTCTGCCTTTTGATCGCCATCCAGGTCGATCCACACTGCAGAACTCACCATGCCGGGATTCATCAGTCCCGGGGCCACTGATGCGGTGACATCCACAAACTTCCCATTGCCGGTATTTTCAAACACATAGCTTCTGGGAGCAAAAGGGTACTGATCCGGTATCAGCCTTCCGCCCCTGAAAATATCCAGGTCGCCGTCGCCGTCAAAATCATTTACGGCCACTGCAGACCCGCTCGAAACGGTCTGGGGGACGGACTTGGACCGGGAAAAATTGCCTACCCCGTCGTTGAGGTACAGGCGATCCTGATAAGCCTGGCCTTCCGGCAGTTCCGATCCTCCGGATACCACATAAAGATCCAGATCGCCATCTCCGTCTGCATCAAAAATCGCGGATCCCATGTCCTCGTAATTTCTGTCAGCCTCCAGGGCCGGCTGATTTTTTTGGGTAAAATCTCCGGCATTGTTTTGCATGTAAATGGCTCCTGCCTGATTGCGCGCTCCGCCTGCAAAAAAATCCTCCAGCTTATCACCATTGAGATCCCCAACGGAAATTTTAGGCCCCAGACGGCTCATGCGGTGAGGAAGCAAAATTTGTTTTTTGTAATCGTCAAAAGCGTTCTCGATATGGCGAAACGGGGGTGAAATCTTCTCCGTGCGATCGCTGAACATTTCAGCCGGGGGTGCCTTTGGAATTTCCGATACAAGGGCATCCTGATAATTCAGGATAAGGGTCCTGTTGATTTTCTGATCCTTCAGTTCCTGTATTTTTCCATCGGGCCAGACAATCCTCAGCAAATCGACCTTTTTTTCTGATCCCAGACCAAAATGCACGGCAGCCTCGCTGGATGAAAGATAGCCGCGGGAGCAGCGCAACTCCGAATATTGGATTTTGTCGCCATACTTCAGCTCAATGCGGGCACCGATGCCCTGCGGATTTTTTTCAGGGCCTTTGCATTGGATGCGGAGGTAGTGATTGCCGTTGCCCCGGTTCCTGTAGATGAAAGCGGGATCGTCCATGTTGTTGACCACCAGGTCCAGGTTTCCGTCATTGTCCAGGTCAGCCAAAGCGGCGCCATGCGACTGGCTGGTCTGGTCCATACCCCAGTCCTTCATGGCCTTGGAAAAAGTAAAGTTCCCATTGTTTCTGAAAGCATAGTTCACCGCCTTGAACGAAGGCAGGTTGCGCATGATCTCCTCGGTGGTCTTGGTCGTGTTGTTGTACTTCAGATCGTACATCAGGTTGGCATAGGCATCGCGGTTGTAGAGGTCCCTCTTGATGCCATTGGCCACATAGAGGTCTCTATAGCCGTCGTTATCCAGATCGCAGACCAGGGCGGCCCAGGACCAGTCTGTGCGATCCACTCCCGCGTATTGCGCGATATCGGAGAAATGGCCATTGCCGTGGTTGAGCTGAAGACAGTTGTGCATGTACTGCCGGTGCATCTGGTTGAGATCCATGGTGTCAAAAAGGCTTGGGCTCATCACAGGCATGGAGGTCTTGCTCCTCTTGTAATCTTCGGGCCGCATTTCAACCGTAAATATGTCCTCCCAGCCATCGTTGTTGATGTCTCCGAAATCAGTCCCCATGGCATAATAGGGCACGTGTCCGGTGACTTCGCGGATCCTCTCCCTGAATTTTCCGTTGCCCAGATTCTCGTAATAGTAATCGTTTTCCACAAAGTCATTGGAAACGTATATGTCCTGGTCGCCATCCTGATCGAGATCTCCCGTGGTGACGCTGAGGCCGTATCCGAAATTGCCCGTAATGCCGGCTTCTTCGGTCACCATGGTAAAGGTGTTGTCCCCGTTGTTTCTGTAGAGATTGTCCCTGCTGAGAATGCTTCCCGCCTTCTTGCCTTCCATCACCTGTTCAATGTTCAGGTAAAATTTTTCAGGACGGTTGGTGACGTACAGATCGAGATCGTTGTCGTTGTCGTAATCAAAGAAGCAGGCCGCAATGGAGAATCCGATGTCTGCAATGCCATAGCGGGAGGCCAGTTCTGTGAAGGTGTTGTCCCCGTTGTTGATGAAGAGCAAATTGGCGTTCTTGACCGGGTCATTTTTAAATCCTCCCCTGCACACATAGATGTCTAGCCATCCATCTCCGTTGACATCCGCCATGGCCACGCCGCTTCTCCATCCGCTGAATGCAGAGATCCCGGATGACTCGGAGATATCCTCAAACTTAAAATTTCCCTTGTTCAGGTAGAGTTTATCCTTTGCCCGGTTTGCGGTGAAGTAAATGTCCTGCAGACCGTCGTTGTTGATATCTCCGACGGCCACGCCCGCTCCGTTGTAGAGATAGTTGAAGTTGAAAATGTGTTCCTCGGAGTATTCCTGCAATTTGTTTTCAAACTTCACCCCTGATTTTTCGGGATCCACCAATTCAAAAAGCGGGCCTTCCTGCTGCTTTTTATCTGCGGTGCAGGCGGCTATCAAAATCAGGAAAAGAAAAGTGCATTTTTGGAAATTCATGTTTGTGGGATTTTTATAAGTTCCTGACCAGAAGTCGGAGCGGTTCGTTGTTGGAGGAGATCAGAATGGCATCTTTTCCGGACACGCGGATGGTGGCAGCATCCCGGACATTGCCGGGCAGGAAGATTCCGGACTGCTGACTGGATACCGGCTTCCACTTTGAGCCATCCTGCCGGAGGTACAGACCGATCGAGGCATCTGCGGGAGTGGTCTCCACTTCTGTGTCAAAACGGTTGCCGGACAGCAGCAGTTCCTTTTGTCCGTCGCCGTCAAAGTCCTGAGCTATGATGCCCTGGATGGTTGAAAACTGGGCTTCCACCGGCAAGGGAGTGCGCTCAAATTTTCCGGATCGGTTCATCAGCACCATGCTGCGGAATTCCTTTACCTGCAGGTGTTTGGCATCCTTCAAACCGTTGCCGTATATGTCTTCCAGTTTCGCCTCGGCGAATCCCCGGAAACTCGGAAATTTAGTTTTGATGAAAGGCATTTGCTCCTGACTGCACTGCTTGCCCCGCACCGGCACAATGTGCCCTCCGTCGTACTTGGCCAGCACGATGTCATAGGACTGGTTGTTGTCAAAGTCTGCTGCATAAACCGAAAAAGGCTTTTCCGGAGTTGCATGAAATTTGTAATTCTCGCCCAGGTTGCCGCAGATCAGATCGGTGGCTCCGTCGTTGTCCAGGTCCGTGGCGACGATCCGGTTCCACCAGCCTTCCATTTGATCCAGGCCATAAACAGCGGGCTCTGCCCTGCTGAATCCCTGAGCTGTATTGTGCCAAACCTGAATGCCCGTCCATTCACCGGCTACGACCAGATCCTGTCTTTTATCCTGATTGAGGTCTGCGGACAATGCAGTGGTTATCATTCCTGCCAGGGAAAGTTCTCCCAGCATGGAAGCAGTGGCATCCTTGAATTTTCCATTTCCCTCGTTGATAAAAACGTAGGATGCAGGTGAGTTGGGATACCTGAGCGGCACCTGTCTGCCTCCCCTGAACATGTCCGAAT
>CAYXKO010000089.1:0-8009 GCA_964465435.1 uncultured Saprospiraceae bacterium
ATGCCTGGTATCTGATTTCCAGAGATTCGTACTTGGATTTCCAGTCTTCGTATGCCACTTTATAGGTTCGTTCCTGGGATTGGATCTGAGACAGTTTTTCGTCAGATTCAATCTTTTCTTTTCGAAGCTGGTCGTAGTTGCTTCTGATCTGATTGCGTTCTGATTTCAAATCCTCGACCTGGCTCTTCAGGATGCGCATGTTCCAGTATAGTGTGACGAGACCTGCCACCGCAAGCATACCTGCAAAGGAGACAACGATCAAAGCGATGCTGTTCATATTATTTGGGTCAGTGGTAAAAGGGGTGTTCCAATTTAAATGAGCTTAACCGGATACTCCCTGTTGTATTCGTACTTAAGTACGTCGAATGTGGTCACAATACCAACCAGTTCTCCATTTTCAACTACCGGAAGGGCATGAAAAAGGTGCTCCATAAAGACTTCAGCCGCCGTGCCGACTTTGTCGGACGGTTCCAAAAAGGCCAGCCTTTTGGTCATAACATTGGCTACTTTGGTTCTGGGGTAATCTTTATGATCCACGTTTAATTTAAACAGGTCATAAGTAGTGATCAGTCCCACCATTTTTTTACCTTCAACCACTGGAACGTGGTGGATTCGGTTATTGATCAGAATGTCTTTAACGGTTTGGAGGTTGTCTTCCGGCCCCACCGTGATCAGGTTAGTACTCATAATACCTGAGACAAGTTCATTCATCATAATTAGCGGTTTTTAAAATTTTGGCTCAAATTATATATTCTTGCTGTAATATGATCATATTATTTTTTAAACAGTTCCGGGTCAACAAGGTTTGGTTTGGTTATCAATAAGTTGGGTTGAGTCTGTTCGATTTGATGGATGGTTTCGATGGCGCCCGGATTCCTGGCCCAGGCACGCCTTGCCAGGCCATTGACCACATCCCAAAAGATCATGGAACGGATGTTCTCATCTGACTGGGATGAGCCGTCTATCACCATACCGAATCCCCCATTGATCACCTCACCCCAGCCAACACCTCCGCCATTGTGGATGGACACCCAGGTGGCGCCCCTGAAGGAGTCTCCGATCACATTATGGACGGCCATGTCTGCAGTAAATTTGGAACCATCCCGGATATTGGCGGTTTCGCGGTAGGGAGAATCGGTGCCGGAAACATCGTGGTGGTCCCTTCCCAGGACCACAGGTCCCTTCAGTTTGCCTTCCCGGATGGCCTGGTTGAGAGCCAGTGCTATTCGGATCCGGCCCTGCGTGTCTGAATAAAGTATTCTTGATTTGCTGCCTACCACAGGCAGGTTGCGACCGGCATCCCGGATCCAGTTGAGGTTATCCGTGTTTTGGGCCCGGGTATTTCCGGAGGTTTCCTGCACCAGCTCTTCCAATATATGGGCAGCGATCGAGTCAGAGGTATTGAGATCCTCGATCAGTCCGGATGTGCAGACCCAGCGGAATGGGCCAAAGCCATAGTCAAAGCACATGGGACCCATGATGTCCTCAACATAGGAAGGGTAGCGGTATCCGGATCTTTCGCTGTCGACCCATATATCAGCGCCGGCCTCACCGGCTTCCTTCAGAAAGGCATTCCCGTAGTCCCAGAAATACATACCCTTGTCGGCAAGCCTGTTGATGGCTCCTACGTGTCTGCGCAATGTTTTGGATATTTCTTCCCTGAATTTCTCCTTGTTTTCCAGCAGCAATTTCTTTGCTTCCAGGAAGGAGTATCCCACCGGGCAATACCCCAGGTCATCAATGTTGTGCAAAGAAGTCTGATCAGATCCCAGGGCAATCGCAATGTTGTTATCTGCCAGGTATTCCCAAAGCTCAACTACATTGCCTGCATAAACAAAGCACGATGCAATTTCATTTTTTTGGTGATCGAGCACTTGTTTCATTAATTGCGGCAGGTTGTCAAAAACGTATTCCTGACGGACATATCCATCGTCGATTCTTTGTCTGATGGCATCCGGGTCGACCTCTGCGATGATACAGGTCGCCTTGCATATGACGGCGGCAAGGGATTGCGCTCCTGACATTCCCCCCAGACCCGATGTGACAAACAAATGTCCCCGAAGGTCTTGCCGGCCAAGCTTCCTGATCCTTCCTGCATTGAGCAGGGTGAGCGTGGTGCCATGTACAATGCCCTGAGGACCTATGTACATGAATGATCCTGCCGTCATCTGGCCATACTGGGTGACCCCCATGGCATTAAACTTGTTCCAGTGTTCCTTTTTGCTGTAGTTGGGTATCATCATCCCATTCGTCACAACCACTCTTGGAGCATTCTTGTGCGATGGAAACAATCCCAAAGGATGGCCGCTGTACAAGACCAGGGTTTGCTCCTCCGTCATTTGGGAAAGGTATTGCATGCAAAGCCTGTACTGAGCCCAGTTTTGGAATACCGCACCGTTTCCTCCATAGGTAATAAGTTCTTCCGGGTATTTTGCCACCATGGGGTCCAGATTGTTTTGGATCATCAGCATGATGGCTGCGGCCTGGCGGCATTTTGCAGGGTATTCCTCAACCGGTCTGGCAAAAATCTTGTGGGTGGGGCGAAAACGATACATATAGATGCGTCCGTAATCCGCAAGTTCTTTTTCAAACTCGGATATCAGTTCAGCATGGAACCTGGAAGGGAAATACCGGAGAGCGTTTGCCAGAGCAAGTTTTTTCTCATCTTCAGATAAAAGACCGGAGATATTGCGTACCGGAGCATGAGGCAGAGCAGGGTCTGGCATTCTGTACTCCGGCATCCGGTCGGGGATTCCTTTTATAATTTCATCTTGAAATGTCAAGGCACTCATTTGTTTAAATTTTGAAAATCGAATAAGGATCGGATCTGGATTTCTTCTGTTGTCAGGTTTGCCTGTGAGGTCGAAAGTCTGACCAGAATGGGTTTGCCGGGTATAAGGTCCACAAAATTGGGATAAACCCGCCAATCGTCTTTTTCCTGCACTAAGACTGACTTGGCGATCTGGTCAGAACTCAGCAGGAATTGATATCCATCCTGAATTTGTCTGATATCCTGAATGGATATATTGGGCTTTTTGAATAAGACTGACTTGAGCGGCACCAAAGCCGTCAGTTGGTAATCGGAAACAGATTCATAATTCCATTCCACAAGCGCAAAAATGCCTCGGATGTCTGTGGCCTGAATGATCTCTGAGATGTCCATGGCCAGAAGCCTTACGGGTGCGTCCGGAGAAATCAGTGCCCGGGAAACCCAGTGGTAGTGTGGTCGTCCTTCCGCATCGATGATGCTTAATTTTACTTCAACTGAATCGGAATTGGCAAGGTCTGAGACTATAAACAGTTCCAATTGGTTTTCCTCGAATTCGACGGAACAAAGGACGGGTTGATACAAATGTCTGACCTTGTGGTGCAATGCTTTCCAACGGCCCCCATATTCCATGCCCGACCAGGAGATGCCGGGCCAGCAATCATTGAGTTGCCAATACAAGGTTCCCATGCAATAGGGTTTGGAAAAACGGTGTGCACGGATTCCGAGCGCCATGCCTTCCGCCTGGTTTACCTGACTCAGGTAACTCCAGGATTCCAGGTCTGAGGGCTGGGGCAAATCCCTGGCCATATAATCCGACATGATGCCAAAACCCTTGCGGTGTTTCTGTCTGGTTTTTAAGGCATCAGAATCAATATTCAGGTTCTCCTTTGAGATATATTTTCCCAACAAATCCAGGGATGGAATAGATTGAAAGCCTGCTTCGCTTAAAAAGCGTGGAACCCTGGATCTGAATTCCTTAAACGGTAATCCATCGTGCCAGATGCCCCAGTCGTGGGCATCTCCTTCTTTCCTGAACCTTGGGTCACCCCGTCCAAACTTGGGGGAGGAGTGTACGTATGAACATTGATTACCCAATTTTAAAACCAGGCCGGGCAAAAGTTCCAGAAAAAGTTTTTCGTAGTCCGCCCAGATCCTCTTTCTCGATTTAGGGGTCAGGGTAAGTTGCCAGCCCCATCTTTCCCAACCCTCGTGGTTCTCGTTGTTACCACACCACAATGCAATGCAGGCATGGCCGGATAGCCGCGTGACCTGTTCTATGGCTTCTTGCCTGACGTTTTCCAGGAATTCTTCGTCGCCGGGGTACATGCCACAGGCAAACATAAAATCCTGCCAGACCAGTATGCCATATTTATCGCAGGCCTGATAAAACGCATCTGATTCATAAGTGCCACCGCCCCAGATCCTGACCATGTTAAAATTGCTTTCCTTCAAGCTGAGAATGTAGCTGTCCGGATCCCTGGCGTAAAGCATCAGCGCATCAGAGGGCACCAGGTTGGAGCCCTTCATAAAAACGGGTCTTTCGTTGACCATAAACTGAAATCCGGATCCGTATTCGTCCGGATCCTGCGCCAGCCGGATGGTGCGAATGCCAAATTTGCCGTTCTTCTGGATCCTTTTGGATCCTGAGCCATCGTGGATGACCAGGGTGCAATCATAAAGGTGCTGGTCGCCCTGTCCGGCCGGCCACCACAGTTTGGGATTTTGAAGTGAGAAACTTGTCCTGAACTCTCTCAGATTGGTATCTGTCTGGATCGTGAATCTTAAGCTATCCTGCCCTATAAGCAGATCTACCGTACACGAATCAGGCAGAATGCTCCTGGCATTTAAGATCAATTCCAACTCAGCCTGGTCCTCCAGAATCTGATTGGTATGAATTCTGAAATTTTCAAGAATTACAGTTTTGGCGTGGCGGATCTGAGGAAGTTGCCGGATGGCGCATCCCGTAAATCTGGGAGCGAAATCCCATCCAAACCGGAATTGTGCCGTTCTGGCCGTGACCCGCTCCTCTCCTGGAAGCGGAGCAGGCAATTGTTTAAATCTTTGATTGCACTCCGGAGTGGTGGGGCTGAATACGATGATTATCTCATTCGAGTCAGGATTCAATAAATGGTCAACAGGGAGGATCCAGGTTCTGAATGCATTGTCCGTTTTGACCAGTGAAGTTCCGTTTATCTGCACATCAGCAAAAACATCCAGCCCCGAAATGATCAGTTCTGTTTTCTCACCGGTTAGCCAGGCAGAATCTGGCTTGAAAAAGGATCTGAACATCCAGGTCTTCTGATCCACCCAAGTCAGTTTTTCCTCCTGTCCGGGGCGGTATGCATCCTCTATCAAGCCTTGATTTTCCAGGATGGTGTATATGGAAGAAGGTAGGATGCAATTTTTCCATTCTGAATCCTCAAGTTCCTTGTATTGCCAGTCGGTAATAGTAATCATTTGATTTTCATCCTGGGCAATTAACACTTGAAGGCATGTCAAAGTCATGACCACGACTTGAGCCAAGAGAATTATGAGTTTCAAAGGCAGGGTAAATATGCGGTCAAAGGTAAAGGCAAATGCTGAAAACTGCATTAAAAAAGAAAGCCCCTTGGCCATAACCAAGAGGCTTTTAATAATATTTTGAATCTAATTGGATTGCTTAATTTACCGGAGCGGTATTTTCAGCCTTGGTTCCGGAGCAGGACTTTGCTCCTTTTTTTGAGGAGCAGCATGCCTTGGCAGCTTTTCCTGAACAGCATGCTTTAGCAGAACCGGCTGCTGGAGCCTGGTTTGCATCGGCAGAATAATTTACAAACGTTGCCTTTCCTTCATCGTACATAACCTGAGTGGAAACTGAAGCACCGGACTCGTCTTTTGTGTTTCTGTAAAATGAAACCTTTCCAGATTTTTCACAAACCTTCTTTTCAATGGAGGGATCCATTTCTGCAGCTTTCAAAGCAGCTTCGCTAACTGAGGCAGATTTGGAAGTGCAGGAACTGGCAGCCTTGGCATGAGAACACTGGGCGTTCATCTCAACCATGCCACCGACAAAAAACAGGGCAGCAAACAAAATTAAATTTTTCATAATCATTGGGTTTAACTAATTTTGGCTTAAAGATAGTGCCAAAATCAATTATGAACAATCCAGGTATGGGTTCATTTAACGAAACTTTAAAGGGTCATTGCTCTAAGGTGTTGATAATGAGCACAATTATTTTTATTAATTTCTTTATTGGGTCCGGATGCAGTTCACAGAAAAGCCAGGTCAGTTTGAATAATGATTGGATCAGGTTCGGTCATGGCGGTGGTGTAATGGGAAAGGAATACACCAGCGTCATCGAGAAGGGGGGTAAGATCAGGCTGGACGGTGTTCATGTTGGATCGCTTTCCAAGAATCAAAAGAGTCAGTTGAACAAAAATATGGAGACCCTGGGGATTTATCGTCTGGTTTACAATGAGCCCGGGAATTTATACCGTTTTCTGGAAGTGGAGGATCCCAGTCAGGGATGGCGGAGAATCGTATGGGATCCAGGGAGTTCCAGAGCTCCGGCCGGACTTAACCTGATCTATGAATTTCTGGAGGATATCAAAAACAAGCGGTCCCAATGAAAGTAAAACTCATTCTTTGCATTTATCTTCTGGCTATTGGGTTTCCCGGTGCCGATGCTCAGGTGCTGAAAAAGATCACTTTTGATCAAACCTCTGAAGTTCCCAAGAATCCCAGAATTCTCAGGAAGTTTAAAACGGGAAGCCAGGGCGCGGGATTGAGGCCTGTCAGGGAGGATGGTGTTGCCAGACCCGGACTTGACTTTGGACTTTCCAGACTGCTGGAGGGTTTGGGCAAGATCAGCAGGGTAGAAAGAGATGAGGCCGGACTGCCAGTCAGTTTTGAAGCTCAAATGACTGCATTGCCCGGAAATTCTCAGGACAGAACCCTGGTTTTTGCCGATTTTCTAAAGATAAACCTGGGGCTTGGTTCTGAATCTGAGTTGGATTACAGGGTATTGAAAGAGGAGTGCGACGAGTTTGGAATTATACACGTTCATTGCCAGCAAACATGGAATGGTCGGGATGTGCTGGATGGAGAATATTTATTGCACATTTATCCGGACCAAAAGGTATATGCCCATGGCAAGGTGCAACTTCCTGCATCCGCACCCTTATTCGGAAGATCTCTTGTCGAAGACCCCGGGAAGGCAGTCAGCAAATTTTTCGGCGACCGGGGTATTTCAATGGCTCCTGTTCATGGAATCATTGGCCAGAGTGGAATTTATGAGGACCGCGAATTCATCTGGAGGAACCCTGCTGACAACAGCTGGCGTCTGATCCGGCTATTGAAGGTCCAGCCCAATGCTGCAGAGAATTGGGACCTGTATCTGGACTGTGAGCGGGGAGAAGTGATCAAGGCCACAAAAAACATATGTGGTCTGATCCATCGCCATGGTACTGAAATTTGTCACAGCAAATTATCTCCCCAGGATGCTGAAACGGGCATGGGACGGGATTTGCAGGATGTAAACAGATCTTTCGGGGTATGGAGAGAAGGCAGTACTTACTATCTCATGGATGCAGGTAAGCCAATGTTTAACCGAAGTGCCTCCAAAATGCCTTTGGATCCCGTTGGAGTCATCCTTACATTGGATGCAGCAAATACCAGCCCGACGAGGTCCAATTTTAGGACCAATTTCATTACCAGCACTAACAACAGCTTGAGCTCGAGGGCCGCAGTCTCCGCCCATTTTAATGCGAATCTGGCCTATCAGTACTACCTGAATACCTTTACCAGGAATTCCATTTCAGGAAGCGGGGACAACATAGTCTCTGTCATCAATGTGACCGAAGACAATGGCCAGCCTATGGACAATGCATTCTGGAACGGAAAAGCCATGTTTTATGGCAATGGCAACCGTGCCTTTACCGCTTTGGCCAAGGCGGTCGATGTGGCAGGCCATGAACTAACCCACGGCGTGATCCAGAATACTGCCAATCTGGTCTATGAAAACGAGCCTGGTGCTATCAATGAATCATTCGCAGATATTTTTGGTGTCCTGATCGATCGGGATGACTGGCTGATTGGAGAGGATATCGTACAGCGCAACTTTTTTCCTTCCGGTGCGATGAGAAGCATGAGCGACCCGCACAACGGAGGCTCGGGTCTGAATGACAATGGCTGGCAGCCCAGACACGTTTCTGAACAGTACAAAGGCACTGATGACAATGGCGGAGTTCATATTAACAG
>CAYXKO010000090.1:0-8007 GCA_964465435.1 uncultured Saprospiraceae bacterium
CTCTTGAGCGTACCCGGCGCCAAGTCGTCGCCAGGCTTGCCGGCGACGGTGACCTCATAGCCGTCGTTGACCTCTTTCTCGACGAAAGGTCTTTTGGCAACCAATTTAAGAGACTATACGCCTCGGAAACAAAAGTCCACGTTGACTTTCATGACATAATAAAGAATCCCCAAAACTCCAATTCCGTTTACTTCTGCACCGATGGCGGCATTTTCAGGTCTGATGATTTTGGCAGATCCTTTTACGAATGCAATGGCGGACTGCATACAACACAATTTTACACCGGTGATTTTGAGGACACTTCAAATGGAAGAATACTCGGGGGCCTCCAGGACAATCAGACAGCTTTCAGGGATGATTCCGGCAAATGGAAAAAAGTGGCTTCCGGAGACGGAGCCCATTGCTATTTTCATCCCACTGACCCCAAGACGCAATATTATTCCGCACAGAATTTAAATATTTTCAGAACCTCCGACAGTGGCAATTCCTGGAATGAATTACTACGCCCCTCGGCAAACAGCAGCTTTATCAGCCCTTTTATCATGCACCCTCAGTTTGGCGACTTACTCGCAGGAGCCTCTGACAGAATTTTCATTTCTACCAATCGGGGTGATAAATGGTCAGAAAATCCAGCAATGCTGGATGGAAATTTCGTCCATGCGCTGAACATGCATCCTTCCGATCCCGACTTCATCATTTATACCGGAATCAGCAAATCCAGCTCCGAATTGAAAATAATGGCCAGCAGGAATATGGGCCAGGATTTTGAAGTCATTGGAAAAAATCTCCCAAACCGATATGTAACGGACATTGAATTTTTACCGGCCGACCCAGACATCATTGCCATCAGTATGGACGGCTTTTTAAATGACCATATTTACTTAAGCAAAAATGGCGGATCGAACTGGTCAAATCCCGGAAAGGGACTTCCCGACATCCCGGTGCACTGCATTCTCTTTCATCCTGAATCATCAAAAATAATTTATGCCGGCAATGACTTCGGATTGTTTGTCACATGGGACGAAGGGGAAAGCTGGTACAATGCAACCGACAGCACCATGGATGCCATTCCGGTTTACGACCTGAAGCTGCTCAAAGAACAAAATAAAATTGGAATTTTCACTCATGGCCGCGGCGTATTCACCTGCAACTTGATCAAACCAACCATAAGCAGCACAAGACCCGACATGCCCAAATTTCAGGATCTGGCATACGCTTTCAGCGAAGATCATTTCAGATCCATATTCATCCAAAATGATGCGGGTGTATTGATATCAGGCGATGGAGTCATTAAGTCAATGACTTCTCAACAGGTCATTAAAAATTGGACAAGCCTTCCTCCCGGAATCTATTACTTCATAGCCGGTCAGAAAAAAGTGAAATGCCTGATCGGATTTCAATGATCCCGATTAATTTTTAGCCGGGCCGGGTTGCCTTAATCATTCTGGGCTTTTTTTGCAGATCTTCTTTCAATTCAGCCTGATAACCATTGCGGATAAAAACTTCCATCGTTTCCCGGGCCAAAAATTCATTGATCTCAACATAGATCCTACCACCCGTCAGCAAATGTTGTTTACCAAACTCTGACAACTTTTTATAAAAAATCAAGGGATCATTGCCCGGCGCAAAGAGCGCCAGGTTGGGTTCATGTTTCAAAACCGAAGGATCCATCACATTCCTTTCATCATCGCCAATATAAGGTGGGTTGGAAACCAGGATGTCATAAGGACCAGAAGGAGTGAAAGTGGAGTTTAAAAAGTCATCACAAACCCATTTTACGGAGCAATTTAAATCAGAAGCATTTCTTTCACATACAGCCAAAGCCTCCATTGACACGTCTAAGCCTGTAATTTCCCAGCCCTTGAATTTTGTCTTTAAATATAAGGACAGGCAACCACTGCCACATCCTACATCCAGGACTTTCAGATCGCCTCTAGCGTTTCTGTGATCCGATTCAATCCAATAGGCCAGCTCCTCTGTTTCCGGGCGCGGGATCAAAACTTTATCATTGACAAACAAAGTCAAATCCATAAATACCGCCTCCTGAATCACATAGGCCGCTGGTAAACCGGAAGAAATCCGTTCGGCCACACTTTTTACCAGGCCGGATGGATCGGACCAAGGCCCAAGCTTAGCATACTCATTCTTCAAATATCTTGATTTGCCAATGTATATTCTATCTGACTGAGAAATGTCGATATTATATTCATCCAACAACTTAGACCACAATGATTGGCACAATTCTTGATATGTCATTACATATTAATATAAATCATAATATATAAACCAGTTTATTCACAAATTCTAAAGGCAATGGTTCCTCACTTCTTCTTCCAGCTCCCCCGACAAAACAAGCAAAAACTGATGTTGTTTTTATTCTCTTTTTGCTTGATCGCATCCGATTTTTACGCCCAGCAAATCGCTGATCCTTTCGGGATTCAAAAAATCAAGGCTAGTTATCCCGTTTCCAAGAAGGAATTATTGATCCCGGTCAAATCCGATAATCCCCCTGACTCCAGGCTACATTACAGGCTTCCCATGAAGCAGTTAAAAAAATGGCAGGAACAATACAACCCCATAATCTCCACCCGCCTGGATCTTCCGGGAGGAAAAACAGAAGATTGCCTGCTGACACCTTATGACTTCTTCGAGCCTGAATTTAAGACCTATCTGGTTCAAAATGGAATCTCTGAATCCGTAAATTTGGAAAAAGGGAGCCATTTCAAAGGCATTTTTCAAGGAGACCGACACGGCTATGTTGATTTGAGCATTTACCAGGATGAACTCAGGGCCTTTATGGTGGATGATGATAAAAACACGGTTTCCATTAAAAGTTCTGGAATTGTGGACAACCAGTTGTTATGTGAAGCCAGAAAAGATATCCCCCCTTCCCAACCGGACGAACTTTTTTCTTGCCATACGGATGATATCCTGCATTATCTGGAATCTGGTCGCGAAATGACCTCCCGGCTCCGGGACAATTGCAACAGGGTATCCATCAGCATAAGGGCTGATTATGAACTATTCATAAGATTTGGCAATAATCCGCAAGCCGTGACAAATTACATTACAGGCCTATTTAACAACATAAATACTGTTTACAAAAGGGAAGATATTCAAATAAGCCTGGCGGAGATCTTTATCCATACCAGTCCGGACGGATTTCCAAACACATCCTCTAGTCTGGCCCTGGACCACTTCAGAAGAAACTACCAAAACTATTCCGGAGATATCCACCTTTGTCTTTCAGGCGTTCTCAGAAATGGCAGAGCCGCCCTCGGGGGCATTGCTTACATCAATGCGCTATGCGTCAAATCCTATTCCTATGCCTATGTCAATGTCAATACAGTATTCCAGCAATACCCTCAGTATTCCTTTGATGTATATGCCACTGCACATGAATTGGGGCATATCCTGGGCTCCAGGCATACCCATGCCTGCGTATGGGGACCCAATAAGAATCAGGCCCTGGATAATTGCGCCAAGGTGGAAGGCTCATGTTTGGCGGGGCCAAGACCCTCCAAAGGAACCATCATGAGCTACTGCCACACATCGGGTCAACCAGGCATCGATCTCAGTCTGGGATTTGGTGATGAACCCGGAGATCTTATACGATCCAAGGTAAAAACTTCATCTTGCCTAAAATCCTATACACCGGACAATAAGTCCTTCCTGTCTCCGGACCTGCATCTGAGTGCAAACGTCGAATGCTCAGACGGGGTGTACTCACATTATTATTACGACAACAACACCATTGACCCAAATGACGACATCCTGATTCTGTCCATAAACAACAAAGGCCAGGATCTGGGCTCTGTGTCCGATGGCAGTCTAAAAGTCATTGCCCACACAACAAGCCTGGCAGGCTCAGGCAAAGGAACCTCAATCCAGACCTCGTTTATGCCAGCAGGTCACGAATACATTGCCTCCAACAAGTATTGGGAAATTATTCCAAAAAAGCAGCCGACAAACCCTGTCACCATTAAAGCATATTTTCATCCCGGTGACATGGCAGATCTATTTGGATCGACCTTACAGCCAGACCTGACAAAGTTTAGCATATACACCATCCAATCACCAGGCGACCCGGACCCCCAAAGCAACCACAGGTATGCCGCCGCTAAGGATTTTATGGAATTTACATCCACGGCTGACAAGCCGGAACAAAAGTATACTTTGATGGAAGAGGGTGGACTTTTTACCATTGAGATAAACACGAACAAGATAAACTCATTGAACGCTGCCAAAAAATCAGCAAGAGATTCAAAACCTGAAACCCAAAGTACCACTGAATTCATCAGTGTGCGTGCACGGGCGTTCAGCAATTTCCAGAACATAACCTGGGTCACTTCCTTTGAATTGAACTCCGGCTATTTCATTGTCGAAAAAAGCCTGAACAGTACAAAATTTGATAGCATTGGTATGGTAGCCGCAACCGGCGTATCCCAAACACAGACCAATTACTCGTTTAACGACTTTAAGTTAAGTAGGGACGTCTGGTACAGAATAACCATGGTGGACAAAAAAGGAGGAAAAACCAGTTCTCCGATCGTATCCCTTACCAGTTCATATACCGCCTCAAACAGAATAAATTTATACCCCAATCCAGTTGGCTATTCAGACCTCACAGTTGAGTACAATCAATCCGCGGCAACTCCGCAGCAAACCAATATAACTGTATTGGACCCCATGATGGTCCAGGTCAGGACATTAAACACCTTGACCTATGAAGGGAGAAATCAAATTCAGATCCCCTTTTCTGATCTTTCAGCTCCCTTTTATTACATCCGACTCACTTCAGCCGGTCAAACGACCACTCTAAAGATTGTCGTAAAAAAATGATCCATCCATGCAGCAATCAACCCTGTCCATTTCATATAAAATATATGACCAATTTGAAAACTTACCCACTGAGGATCAGAACCTTATAAATCATGCTCAGGACGCGTGCAAATATGCCTACGCCCCCTATTCAAAATTTAAAGTCGGGGCGGCAATATTAACCGATTCCAATCGGGTCATTCAAGGTGCGAACCATGAAAATGCAGCCTATCCATGTGGCATTTGTGCCGAACGGGCCGCATTGAATCATTATCAGATGATCGCGGCAAACGAAAAAATTATTGCAATAGCAGTAACAACAGAACGAACGTTAAAAAAAACCGCATTCCCATGCGGGTTTTGCAGGCAGGTGATGAATGAAACTGAGATAAACAATGGAGCACCTATAAGGCTAGTTGTGGCGCAAAAAAATGAAAAATCGTATGTTTTTGACGCCTGTTCGCACTTGTTGCCATTCGGATTTCATCCGGAGCTGCTTTTGCCAGCCTGATGAATAACCGATTCATTTAAACATAATCCTGGCCCTGTTCAAATCCTCTTCCGTATCAATGCCGATTCCCTTATAGTCAGTTTCTCCCATTCTTATTTTATAGCCATTTTCCAACCACCTGAGTTGCTCCAGTTTTTCCAAGGACTCATACCGGCTCTCAGGCAAGCGCGTGACAGATCTGAGGACCTCGGACTTAAAGCCGTATAAGCCCAAATGTCTCATGTACCGATTCATGGAAGCCCATCTGGAGGGCTCCGCTCCCCTGATGTGCGGAATGGGAGATCTCGAAAAATATAAGGCTTCTCCCTCCCCGGTTGTCACCACCTTGACGACATTCGGGTTGAAAATGTTTTCATCGGATTCCATGGGACACATCAGGCTGGCAATGTCTGAATCAAACCTATCCAGTATTTCAACCAACAAATTAATTTCCTTATCTCGGATAAAAGGTTCGTCTCCCTGAACATTCACTACATAAGGGTAACCCGGCATATAATCCAATACCTGAGCACAACGATCCGTCCCGGACAAAAGATCTTTTCCCGTCATTACAGCCGTAGCCCCAAATGACTCCACATGCTCCCTGACTTTTTCATCATCCACGGCCACGACCACCCTGTCCAGGGCACGGCAGGCCGACACAGCATCAAAAACTCTGTTTATCAGACTTTTACCTTGTATGTCCATCATCACCTTGCCAGGAAGCCGACTTGATTCATAACGCGCGGGTATTATCGCCAATACTTTCATCAATCGCTTATTTATCAAACTCAATTATATTAAAATAAAATGTAATATATTTGCATGTTCTCCAAAATTACTCCAATCATGGCAAGATTTAATTCCCTTGTTTTCTTTGCGCTAACGACCTGCACAGCTTTAACAGCCCAAGATACCATAAAAACAGCTCAAAATGTTCAGGTTCTGTATGATGAAACAGGGACAGCATACCTGACCCATCAGGTCACAAAGAAACAGACAATTTATGGAATCGGAAGGCTATACCATATTCAGGCGGATGAACTGCTGTCCTTAAATCCTGACCTGGCAGCACGCTCACTAAAAAGAAATGAACTTTTGAGAATCCCTCTGAAAGGGAAAATTTGCACCCTGGCAACGGATCGTGCGGCTTTTTATAAAGTTGAACCGGGAGAAACCCTGTATTCCATAGCCAGGACCAAATCAGCATTTGATCTCAAAAATTTGATCGCACGCAATCATTTAAATGACCACCCCATCAAAGCGGGACAATTGCTCATGATCGGATATTTATGTAATCCACCAGACGAACAACCGGTTGATTCAATCCTGGAAAAGGCAACTCCCCTTCCCAGGTCTGCAGAACCTACTATCCAGGTAGAAAAGACAACAGAATTCAATATCGTAAGGCAGGGAGTGGCCGCCAGGTCAAAGATAGAACTTGGCCCCGGAAGGTTTTATGCCTTACACAGGGATGTACCTAAAAACCAATCCATCCAGATTGTAAACCCAATCACCGGCCGGGCCGTTATTGCCAAAGTCCTGGGAAAAATACCCAGAAACTATTCTCCTGAGGTGGAAGTTGTGGTTTCCAGTGAAGTTGCAAAGGAATTATTTGCGGCGGGTAAAAAATTCTTTGTTCAGGTAAAATATTCTAAATAGCTGCAAATGAAGTAATTTTGCAGAACAAAATCAAAGACTATATGGCATATTGCTCCAACATATTGCAGACCATAGGAAAAACGCCCTTGATTCGCCTTAACAAGATCAGCGCCCAGGTACCCGGCCTGATATTGGCAAAAGTGGAAACATTTAATCCGGGGCATTCCATAAAAGACAGGATGGCTGTCAAAATGATCGATGACGCTGAAGCTTCCGGAAAACTCAAGCCGGGAGGCACCATTATAGAATGTACAAGCGGAAATACCGGCATGGGACTGGCACTGGTTGGCTGTGTCAGGGGCTATAAGTGTATATTCACGACCAGCGACAAGCAATCCAAGGAAAAAATAGATATTTTAAAAGCCATGGGCGCCGAAGTCATCGTATGTCCTACCAATGTGGAGCCCACAGATCCAAGATCTTATTATTCTGTTGCTGAAAAACTTAGTAAAGAAATACCCAATTCTTTCTGGTGCAATCAATACGATAACCTAAGCAACAGTCAGGCCCATTACGAAAGTACCGGACCTGAAATCTGGGAGCAGACCGAAGGAAAAATAACGCATCTGGTGGTAGGTGTCGGTACAGGCGGAACCATATCCGGCACTGCCAGATATTTAAAAGAGAAGAATCCATCCATTAAAATCTGGGGAATTGATACCTATGGCTCCGTTTTCAAAAAGTATCACGAAACGGGCATTTTTGATGAGAAAGAAATTTACCCCTACATCACTGAAGGAATCGGAGAGGACATTTTGCCAAAGAACGTAGATTTTTCACTGATCGATTACTTTGAAAAGGTCACGGACAAGGATGCCGCTCTTGCAGCCAGAAGACTAGCCCGCGAAGAAGGACTTTTGCTTGGTTATTCCGCAGGATCTGCGATGGCCGGACTGATCCAGCTTAAGGACCGGCTTAGCCCCGATGATGTCGTGGTATTGATTTTCCACGACCACGGAAGTCGTTACATTGGTAAAATATACAATGACGACTGGATGCGCGAACGCGGGTTCCTCGAAACCGAGAAGAAGGTG
>CAYXKO010000091.1:0-7977 GCA_964465435.1 uncultured Saprospiraceae bacterium
GTTTTGATCAGGTTGATATATTGCCCCGGTTTGTAGTTGAAGGCAGGTTTGAGCTCCTCCGGAATGTCCAATGCGATGGACACACAGGTGGGGGTTTCCTTCCGCACTTCCTTGACTTTGATGGGATAGCTTTGCTGCATGGCTGATGCTTGAGCAGGCAAATATAGAATTAATCCGCAAAGGGCCTAAAACGGATCATGATGCCTTTGGACCCAAAGCAACAATCCAAAAAAGGGGCGAGACCTGTCCGGGCATCAATCTATGCAATTGTCAGAAAATCAATATTTTACAATTTTATCACTGACAAGGTTGATTTTGGTCAACCCAGCCGGATACAGGAGTCGGCGGGAAAACATTTTAGGGACAGAGCGGCAGGTTGGTGAAACCGGGACCTGGTCAGGGGTAGTTTTTTGAAACGAAAAGCAATTAATCCAATCCTTAATGGAGGAGATCAACATCGAAAGCGATGCGGGGGCTGAAATAAAAATACCCGGCCCAAAAGGTACCGGGTACTTTTTCATTCTAACCACAAATATTTTATCAGAGACCGGAGCCGGGGTGTTTTACCCCTCTTTGCTCAAGGCCGATGTAGTATTCTACTTCATCCAGACGGCTGACCTGTTCCAAAACCTTATCCTGATATCCGGTCATGGAGATGATCAATCTGAAAGGCGATTTTGAAACGCCGGAAAGGGAGAAATATCCGGATTCATCCGTCATGGTGTGGATCTCTCCGCCCAGGGTCTGGATCCTGACCTCTGCACCCTCCAGGGGTCTTGAGGTTCTGAGATCATAAATAACACCCCTGAATACTTCCGGACGGGAGTCGGAGCTCAACTGAGCATTGCCGAGAACACTTAACATTAACAGCACTGAAAACATGACGAACTTCTTCATAGTAACCAAATTTAATTTTGTTGTAATCGATATATTTTGTGATATAAAGATTATATGATTGTAATAACGTTGCAAAGTTTGCATTTATTTTGATACTAATACAACGAAAACCGACGAAAGGTTGTCTTTTACCGACCAATTGGGCAATTTTTAGATTGAATTAACAGCCCTTAAGATTTTTATAAGACTATGAGGGGAGTATAATTTTACATTAAATAAAAATTTAATATGTTTTTTACTTGTCCAAAATGCTTCCGTTCCTGACGGCCATCCGGGGCATGGACCTATCATTTTTATTGCTTTTCAGGTTCTGACCAGGTAAATTTTTGGAGACTGTCCGATCATTTACATACCCTTTCGTGCAGTCAAAAGGGGTGATCGCAGAGCTCGGGAGGTCATTGTGTTAATGCCAGGTTAATTTGTTTCCAGGGCCTTCTTGGCCCCGGCCGGGTTTTGAAAAGATCCGGTCCTTGTCACTGGCCATCCAGCAGAAAACTCTTGATCTTGAAATAGATCTGGGTATTTTCATAGATACCGGAAAAAGAAGAGGCTCCGGGCCCATATGCAAAGACCGGTATCAGGGTGCCGGTGTGCTTAAGGGTACTGTAGGAGACGACCAGGCCTTCCGGTCCGGAACCCGGATTTATGGCCATGCCACCCGTTTCGTGATCTCCGGTAACGATCACCAGGGTGTTTCCATCCTTTTGTGCGAAATCAAGTGCTGCGCCAATAGCACGATCGAAGTCCAGCATCTCATCGATCAGGTACTCTGTTTCGTTGGCGTGGCCTCCCCAGTCGATCTGGGCCCCTTCCACCATCAGAAAAAACCCCTTGCTGCCCCGGATCCTGTTCAGGAATCCGATGCCCTCTGATGTGGCCTTTGGCAGGTAATCCCTGCCTTTTCCAAAAGGAAGCGGATCTCCGTCTGCGGTAAAGTAAACCAGTCTGTCCACTGCAGGTAGTTTATATTGGCCAAAGTCATTTTCGAAATAGTCCGTAACGAAGTACCCTTTTGATCTGAGGCTGTCTGAAAGCGTCAGGCTGTCTGTTTTCCTTCGGTCAAAATATCTTTTTCCACCGCCGATCATGAGGTTGCAGGAGGAGCGGCTCATATCCAGCGCAATCGCTTCATAGGAATTTCGATCGGGCTGATGGGCGGCAAAAGCTGCCGGGGTTGCATGGAGCAGGGTGGAAGTTGTGATCAGACCCGAGACAAATCCCATCCTTTGCGCCCGCTCCAGGATCGTCTCGTGCGCCCGTCCGGAGGCATCCAGGCCCAGGTATCCGTTTTTGGTCTTATGGCCTGTTGCAAATGCGGTAGCTCCTGCCGCAGAATCCGTGATCAGGTCATCCGCCGCGGCGGGTTTTTGAATTCCAATGTGCGTACAGCGCTCCAGGTTGAGCCTGTTCTGATTTCTGAACATGGCTGCGCTGATCTGGGTCAGGCCCATTCCATCTCCGATCAGAAGGATCACATTTTTGCGGGTGGCTGGTTTTTCGGTCTCCACAATAGGAATCGCCTCGGATCTGGTACGGGCGGAGGGTGCACAGGCATATTGGTAAAAAGCCAGGATCAGGGAGGTAAGAATCAGGGTTCGGGAAAATGAGAAGGTGTTTGATTTCATAAAGCGGAATAAGTTTGACCGGGATGGGATAGCACCAATCCTTTGATCTGAAGGTTTAAGAGAATTCCTGCCAGTACACCCGGAGTAAAATGAAGGGATGATTGCAGCAGGTCGATATGAACTTTTGGCCTGTCTCTAATGAAATCCAGAACGGTCTGCTCTGATTCCGTCAATTCATGAAACAGCGAGGGTTCGACCACAAATCCAGGCTGATCGCTGTTCTTATGCCAGCGCATGAGATCTGTCAGGTCTTTGCCGGATTCTATCAGGTGGGCCTTATGCTCGCGAATCAACATGTTGCAACCACTGGATAGTTCATCATCCACCCGGCCCGGAAAGGCAAAAACATCCTTGTTATAGCCATTAGCCAGTTCAGCGGTGATCAGGCTGCCACCCTCTCTTTTTGTCTCAACGACCACCACAGCATCGGACATTCCTGCAACGATGCGATTTCTCATGGGGAAATTCTGTCTGTCCGGGCGTGTACCGGTCGTGAATTCAGTAAGAAGTCCCCCTGAAGACATCATTTTTTTTGCCAGGATTTCATTTTCGGAGGGGTAAATTCTGTCCAGGCCATGTCCAAGCACCCCAACGGTCTCGAGCCCCTGGGACAAAGCCGTTCTGTGTGCAATCGTATCCACTCCAAATGCAAGACCACTCACGATGAGTACATTAAACTCTGTCAGGTGGGCGATCAGTTTTTCGGTGAGGGACCGGCCATAATCTGTGACCGCGCGTGTGCCCACGATTGCCACCACTCTTTCTGCATTCAGGTTTGAGGAACCCTTGTAAAAAAGCATCATCGGGCAATCCGGGTATTGACGCAGCCGGGACGGATAATCATCCTCTGTATGAAAGAGAATCCGGATGCCTTTATCCTGAATGAAACGAAGTTCTTTTTCAGCCTGGTCCAGGTTGCGAACCTTCAGGACAGCTTCTGCAAAGGTCTCTCCAATTCCTGGTATCTTCTTCAATTTCCCCTTGGTCATTTTGAGAACCTCTTCGGCACTGCCGCAATAGGCAATCAGCGTTTTCGCTGTTGCGGATCCAATCATTTCAGCCTGGTATAACGCCAGTCTGCAGAGGTTTTCCTGGTTCATTTCAACAAGGGCAGGGAAAGAGGATTGCGGAGTTCTGCCGCTTTTTTGAGCAACTCATCTCTTTGCTGCGGACTCAGGCCGCTTTTTTTGGAATAAGCTTCGTAGATCTCGGCCAGTTCCCTGGAATAATCCATGCTGAATGGCCTCGCTTCCTTTGCCATGCTCATAAACTGGACTGCCAGGTCGTATCTCCTCAGTTTCTGAAAGTAATATTCATATCCAAGCTCTCTCAAAAATACGCTCAGGTCATAGCGGTTTTGCTCGTCCTTCATCAGGTACTGCAGGTATTCATGGACAAAGGCCAGATCGGGTTTTTTGATAATAATATCCCTGATGTTCTCGAGAAAACCCTTCAGGTTTCCATCCATTTTGTGGTATTCTGCCAGAATGCCGGCCTTCATGTTCAATCCCTGCCCGTAGGTGGGAAATATGTACAGAGCGCGGTCGATATACCGGAGAGCCAGATCCAAATTTTTCTTTCTGGCTGTTCTTTCTGTCTCTTTTTGGTATAGCTGGAAATAGCTTACTCCTGTGAAAAGATTGATCCTGGCGCTGTTTTTGGAAACCCTGACACCGGCCAGGTTGAGCGACATGGAATCTTTCCAGTCCGGGACCCTGGTGATGGTCCTGGCTGAGTACGCGAGCAGGATGACCGGCAGAAGTACCGAAGCCATGGTCCTTTGCCAACGAATCGTGCCAGACCAGGCGGAATGAAGGAAATAAGCGAGCACCATGACAAATGCCAGGGAAGGCATGAACAGAAAGCGTTCGTTCATAAATGTGCCCACGGGAAAAACGACGTTGCTTACAATGGAAATCGTGATCCAGAAATAGAGCATCCCAAACCAGGCCACGCCGTGCTTTTTTCCAACCCGGTAGGCCAGGTAACTGATGGCAGCCAGGGAAAGGAAAGACACGATGGTCAGGCCATCTCCCGGATCCAGTTTGGGGACGTGGTAAGGGTAGTAGTCATGGGTCAGGGGATGGGGGATCAAGAGCAATTTGACATACCATGCGAGACAAAGCAGGATGGTGGAAAATTTCTGGGCGCCGGTCATCCCGACAAAAGGATTGTTCATCAGATCCGTGATCTGTTGGCCGCTGTCGAAAAAGAATCCGATGGCTGCTGTACGGATGGCGAGGAACAACAAGGCGGAAGGGAGCAACACCAGGCTTGTGCGCAAGGCAGAAGGCCAGGCTGCCTGTCTGAAAAAGACGAGGATCAAAGGCGCAACCGCCAGGAAGGTGATTGCATTTTCTTTTGACATCAGCGCGAGGAAGAACAAGATCGCCGACCAGAACGCAAGTAGGGGTTTCCCGTCGTCGCGATAACGGATCAGAGCATTGAGGGACATTACCGAAAAGAGGAAGCACATGATCTCGTCGCGGCCTTTGATGTTGGCGACGGCCTCCGAGTGTATCGGGTGGGTGATGAATAACAAGCCGGCCATCAGGGCCAAACCGGGGAAGGCGCCCTCCTCCGGTGAAAGTTTTAACAAGCCCATCAACCGGTAAACGGCCCATCCGGAGAATGCATAGAGCAGGATGTTGATCAGGTGGCTAATAAAAGGATTCTTTCCGAAGAGGCCCTGTTCGATGGCGAAGGTGACAATGGACAGGGGGCGGTACCGGGCACCGGCCACCAGGTTCTTTTGTTCTCCGAAATACCCGATGAAGCTCTCTTTTGACAGGATGTCCCAGATGCCCGCGAAGCCTTTGGCTACAAACTTGTTTTCATCTAAAACGATGGTATCGTCCAGGACATAACCAAAACCCAGGCTTTGGAAATAAAGCAGCAAACTCAGCAGGATAAATCCCAATAAGTAAACATAAGTATGACCTTTGAATTTGAAACGATCCATAGAAATACTCATTTTGGTGAAACAGAGCGCAAAATTAGACCTTGGCCACCGAATCACCAAAAAACCCCAATATACAACAATATTAAATTTATAGGCGATTGATTTGCATTGAATTTATGAATTTAATTGAGATACTCCGAAATCATGGGAAACCGGTGTGCGGGTTTTGGGACCTGTTAAAGAAAACCCAAAAGCGAATAAGTTTAAAATTAATTTGGGCCTTTCGGGAATTTTTCCTATCTTTGTGTAGTTATATGTCCACAATTCAATCATTTATCAGAGAACACGCCAGAATATAAGTTTTTCCTCACATTGTAATTTTTTCTTTTATTTCTAATTATTTTTATCATGAATCTTTACGTAGGTAACCTTGATTACTCTATCAGGGAACAACAGATCGCCGATCTTTTTGCTGAGTACGGCGAAGTAGCATCTGTGAAAATCATCACGGACAAAATGACCGGTCGCTCAAAGGGGTTTGCCTTTGTGGACATGCCAAATGACGACGAGGCCCGGGAAGCAATCAGCAACCTGGACCAGGCATCCGTCAGGGACAGGAACATTTCTGTTTCTGAGGCAAGACCTCCTGAGCAGAGAGAAAGGAAGCCATTCCGCCCTAACAACTTTGGCGGCGGTGGTGGTGGTGGAAACAGGTTCAGAAGAAACTGATTTCCGTCTGCTTTGAATCTTTTGACCGCCACTGTGGTTGACCCTGCGTGAAAGTAGCGTAAATCCAACCATCAAAAAGCTTTAAAAGATTTATAGGAATGAAGACCTGCCGTTCAGAGGCGGCAGGTCTCTTTTTTTATTTCGGGGTAACCCCGGTCCTCTGCACTTCTCGATCAGTTTTTTTTACGGGTCTTCGGACCGGTTGATAAAGTGGGTGCTGGTCAATGAAGTGAAATGAAAACTCATTTGTCATTGATCAATTAAAAAACATGAATCCATTTTCAGCCTTAGGACTGGATCCTGCCATTTGCAGGGCCATAGAAGAACTCGGTTTTGAGAATCCTACCGACATTCAGCTCAAAGCCATTCCCCTCTTTTTATCGCAAGCATCAGACCTGATCGCCCTGGCCCAAACGGGCACGGGAAAGACGGCGGCGTTTGGTCTGCCGATACTTCAAAACATCGAGCCTGACATCAGAACCACTCAGGCGCTCATCATTTCCCCAACCCGCGAGCTCTGCATGCAAATTGCCTCAGACCTCAAAAAATTTTCCAAGCACCTTCCTCCGGTGGGCATAGTAGCCGTGTACGGAGGCAGCAGCATTACGGCACAGATCAGGGAGATCCGGCATTCCTCCCAGATCATTGTGGCCACACCCGGCCGTCTCATCGACCTGATCGAAAGGAAGGTCATCAAATTGCAGGATGTAAGCACCGTCGTACTCGACGAAGCGGATGAAATGCTCAACATGGGATTCAGGGAGGATATGGAAAGGATCCTGGCAGAAACTCCCGAGGAGAAAATAACCGGACTCTTTTCCGCCACGATGTCTCCGGATATCCGGAGGATAGCCGCCACCTACCTGAAAGATCCCGTAGAGGTGACCATCGGAAAGAAGAACACGGCTCAGCAAAACATCAGTCACCAGTATGCCGTCGTTCAGGCAAAAGACAAGTATACTGCGCTCAAAAGAATCATAGATTTTCACGAAGATTTCTACGGCATTGTGTTTTGCACGACCAAGGCCGAGACCCAGGAACTATCCGATCATCTGGTCAGGGACGGTTATTCTGCAGATTGTCTGCATGGAGACCTGGCGCAGGCCCAGAGGGATAAGGTCATGCACCGGTTCAGGCATAAGGCCATCAAGGCGCTTTTGGCCACTGATGTAGCGGCCAGGGGTATTGATGTCAAAAACATCAGCCACATTATCCATTATCATCTGCCCGACGATATTGAAAACTATACACACCGCAGCGGAAGAACGGCCAGGGCCGGTCAGAAAGGTGTATCCATTGCCTTGTTGCATATCCGCGAAGCCTACAAACTGCATCAGATTGAAAAACTCGCCGGAGTAAAATTCGAGCGTTATTTGATTCCCAACGGAGAGCAGGTCATTCAGGCACGGGTCAAGAATTTTATCGAGACCTTTAAGGCGGATAACGGGGACGAAACCAAGCTAAAGAGATTCAAGAATGAATGGATCTGGCCCCTCATGGAAATGGAAAAGGAAGTGATCGTGCAAAAGCTACTGGAATCCGAGCTCAAGAGAATGGGCATCAGCTATACAGAGGCACCCGACATCAACGTGGATGAAACGGTCCGTGGAGGATCGAGTCGCGGAGATAAAGGCAAAAGCGGATCCTGGGATGGTGGCAAGCCGGGCAACGGTGGTCGCGGCAGCAAAGGCGGAGGAGGCAAGATGGTCAGACTCTTTATCAATGTAGGTAAAAAGGACGGCCTCAAGTACGACGAAATTCGCGAAATGATCTTCAAGCATACCAAGGTGAGCGGACGTGCGGTCAAGGATATCGAAATGAAGG